>JBBQCH010000050.1:0-19568 GCA_038318485.1 Geobacterales bacterium | reverse complement strand
CGATCACTCGCTTTGACGCCAGTGACATGCCTGTCAAAATTGCCGGTGAAGTCTCTGATTTCAATGCTGAAGCTTATATTGATAAAAAAGAGATCAAGAAGATGGATCTTTTTATTCAGTATTCTCTGGCAGCAGCACACTTTGCCATGGAGGACTCCGGACTGGTCATAAACGACGAGAATGCTGAACAGGTCGGGGTTCTGGTAGGAGCCGGACTAGGCGGACTGCCGTCAATCGAGCGCTATCATGATCTGTACAAAGAAGGCGGCTTTAAAAAGATTTCCCCCTTCTTCATTCCTATGCTGATCATCAACCTTGCACCTGGTCATATTTCGATCAAATATGGCGCTAAGGGACCCAACCTTTCTTCCTGTTCTGCCTGTGCTACCGGTACCCATTCCATCGGCGATGCTTTTCATATGATTGCTCGTGGTGATGCGGATGCCATGATTGCCGGCGGAACCGAATCAACCGTTACTCCTTTGGCAGTCGGCGGATTTGCAGCAATGAAAGCACTGTCCGACAGCAACAATGATTCGCCGGAAAAGGCTTCACGACCATTTGATAAAAATCGTGATGGGTTTGTTCTGGCTGAGGGAGCTGGCATTGTTATTCTCGAAGAATACGAGGCGGCCAAAAAGCGTGGAGCAAAGATTTATGCCGAGATTGTTGGATACGGTCTGACTGGCGATGCCTATCACATGACAGCACCATCGCCGGGTGGAGAAGGAGCCGCACGCTGCATGAATATGGCGCTTAAAAATGCAGGGATTTCCCCCGATCAGGTCACTTACATCAACGCTCACGGTACTTCGACTCCATTTAACGACCTGAATGAGTCTTTGGCAATCAGATCTGTTTTTGGAAGCCATGCCGACAAGCTGATGGTTTCCTCTACCAAGTCGATGACCGGTCATCTTCTGGGCGCTGCAGGCGGGGTTGAAGCTGTTTTCACCTGCCTGGCAATGGAAAAAAGTATTGTTCCCCCGACCATAAACTACGAGAACCCTGATTCTGAATGTGATCTGGATTACGTTCCGAATACTGCACGTGATGCAAAGATTGAATATGCCATGAGCAACTCGCTTGGTTTTGGCGGCACTAATGCTACTCTTTTGTTTAAGAAAATCTAGTTGGGTGAATTAAAATGATTGTAATTGGAAGCGACCACGGCGGACTTAACCTTAAGTCAGCGCTCAATAGTTACCTTACCCGCAGAGGTTTTAAGGTGATTGATGCTGGAACAAATGGCGATGAAGCCGTTGATTATCCTGACTTTGGCCAAAAAGTTTCTGAAACCGTGATTGCAGGTCAGGCCGAATTGGGTATTCTGATCTGCGGAACCGGAATCGGTATGTCGATAGCTGCAAACAAGATACCAGGTATCAGGGCTGCTCTGGTAACGGACGTATTTATGGCCCGCATGGCTAAAGAACATAATAATGCCAATGTACTCGTACTTGGTGGTCGCATACTGGATGAACAGAAGGCTTGTGATCTGGTAGGCGCCTGGCTTGATGCGACTTTTGAGGGTGGGCGTCATCAAAACCGTCTTGACAAAATCACGGCGCTGGAACAGAAATACTGCAATTAGTGCTGCTGCAATACGACTCAAAGAAGAGCGGGACCTGCTGCGGCATGAGTCCCGCTTCTCGTTTATTAGCATTTACATTACTTAGCATTTAAAGGAGCTTGACAATGTCGATTCTCAGCAACTTTGATCCGCAGGTGGCCGAAGCAATCCGCCATGAAACCGAGCGTCAAGAATTTAACCTGGAGTTGATTGCTTCAGAAAACTTTGTCTCTGAAGCCGTCATGGAAGCTCAAGGTTCTATCATGACTAACAAGTACGCCGAAGGTTATCCAGGCAAGCGTTATTACGGCGGCTGTGAGAATGTCGATGTTGTTGAGCAACTTGCCATTGATCGGGCCAAGGAATTGTTCGGCGCTGAACACGCAAACGTACAGCCACATTCCGGGTCCCAAGCCAATATGGCGGTTTATTTTTCTGCCTGTAAGCCTGGCGACACTATTCTTGGTATGAATCTATCTCACGGCGGCCATCTTACCCATGGCAGTCCGGTAAACTTTTCCGGTAAACTGTTCAATATTGTTCCCTACGGTGTTTCTCCTGAAACTGAAACTATTGACTATTCTGAAGTAGAGCGTCTGGCTATCGAAAACAAGCCCAAAATGATAGTGGTGGGAGCCAGTGCCTATCCCCGTATCATTGACTTCCCTGCTTTTCGTGCCATAGCAGATAAGGTCGGGGCTGTAGTAATGGTTGATATGGCCCATTTTGCCGGTCTCGTAGCTGCCGGTGTCCATCCCAGTCCAATTCCTTACGCCGAGTTCGTCACTACCACCACGCACAAAACCTTGCGTGGACCGCGCGGTGGCATGATTCTTTGTCGTGAAGAATTTGCCAAAACCATTAATTCGCAGATTTTCCCCGGAATTCAGGGTGGACCACTGATGCACGTTATTGCTGCCAAGGCTGTAGCATTCAAAGAGGCACTGCAGCCGGAGTTCAAGATATACCAACAGCAGATTGTCAACAATGCCAAAGTTTTGGCTACAGAACTTACCAAGCGCGGTTTCAAACTGACCAGTGGTGGTACTGATAACCATTTGATGCTGATCAGCTTTTCCGGTAGCGAAATTACCGGAAAAGCTGCAGAAGCTGCACTTGACAAGGCCGGAATTACTGTTAACAAAAACACTGTGCCGTTCGAAACCCGTTCACCTTTTGTGACATCAGGTATTCGAGTCGGCACCCCGGCCTGTACCTCGCATGGTCTCAAAGAAACTGAGATGGGACTGGTGGCTGGTTTTATTGCCGATGCAATTGCCAACATAGATAATGATGAAAAATTAAGTTTGGTTAAAGCCCAAGTTAACCAGCTTATGAAGAAATTCCCGCTCTACTCTGGCAGGCTTGCTTAGCACCTGATTTTTTTTGTTGAAACGAAACCCGCTGGATATATCCCGGCGGGTTTTTTTGTCAATGAGTTATAAAATAGGGCAGAGTGTAAGCAAAAAATATTTATATTAATATGAACATATAGGTCCAAAGATTTCTGATAATTAATTACATTGGCTGAAGGTTTGTCGTTCTTGACTTTCACGCCTCTATTTGGCACTATGCGTGCTTATGAAAAAAACAACCAGACAGATACATATTGGACCGGTAGCAGTTGGTGGTGATGCTCCATGTTCGGTCCAGTCCATGTGTTCCACTGATACTCGGGACGTGGCCGCAACTCTTGATCAGATCACCGGGCTTGCCGGAGTAGGTTGCGAAATAGTTCGATGTGCTGTTCCTGATATTGATGCGGCCGTCGCATTGGGCCAGATTAAAAAGCAGAGTCTTATTCCAGTCATTGCTGATATCCATTTTGACTATAAACTGGCTCTCAGGGTTCTTGAGGGAGGAATTGATGGTCTCAGGCTAAACCCTGGTAATATCGGGGACAAATGGAAGGTTGCCGAAGTAGTCAAGTCAGCCTCCGAACGCAGGGTACCGATCCGCATTGGTGTTAATGCCGGTTCACTGGAAAAGGAGTTGCTGGAGCGTTACGGACATCCGACCGCCGAGGCTATGGTCGAGTCAGCTCTGGGTCATATACATATTCTTGAGGAACTGAATTACCAGGAAATCAAGGTTTCTCTGAAAGCTTCCGATGTTCTTAAAACAGTTTCCGCCTACCGTCTTCTATCAGATCGTGTCGATTATCCGATGCACATAGGCATTACCGAAGCAGGCACAATATTCTCCGGGACGATAAAATCTTCCGTTGGACTTGGTATTTTGCTCGCAGATGGTATCGGAGATACGATGAGGGTTTCGCTGACCGGTGATGTGCTGGATGAAGTCAGGGTAGGGTATGAGATCCTGAAGAGTCTGGGGCTGCGCCAACGCGGAGTAAATTTCGTGTCATGCCCAACCTGTGGCCGTTGCCAGATCAATCTGATCAAGGTTGCTGAGGATGTGGAGCGTCGTTTACAAGGTATCGATAAGCGGATTACCGTTGCTGTCATGGGGTGTGCCGTCAATGGCCCCGGTGAAGCCAGGGAAGCCGATGTAGGTATTGCCGGCGGCAAAGGGGAGGGGCTTCTTTTCCGACACGGCGAAATAGTCAGAAAAGTACCCGAAGATCAGCTGGCAGAAGCCCTGATTGAAGAAATCAACAAACTGTAGGAATCTTCAACAACTCTATTCCCTGAGGTTCTGATGCTTTATTCCCGTTATTTTATTCCGACCGTCAAGGAAACTCCTTCCGACGCAGAGGTTATTTCGCACCAGTTGATGTTGCGGGCCGGCATGATCCGCAAGTTGTCAGCCGGCATCTATAATTATCTTCCGATGGGGCTGCGTTCAATCCGCAAGTTTGAAAATATTGTTCGTGAAGAGATGAATAAGGCTGACGCAATCGAGATGTTGATGCCAAGCGTTCAACCTGCTGAATTGTGGCAGGAATCGGGGAGGTGGGCATTCTATGGCAAGGAACTGTTGCGTTTCAAAGACCGCAAAGAGGCCGAATTCTGCATGGGACCGACCCACGAAGAGGTTATCACCGACATGGTGCGGCGCGAAATAAAAAGTTATCGGCAGATGCCGATTAACTTTTACCAGATTCAGACGAAATTTCGCGATGAGATCCGTCCTCGTTTTGGTTTGATGCGTGGGCGGGAGTTCATCATGAAAGATGCCTATTCGTTTGATGTTGACAGTTCCGCAGCTGACAATTCCTATGACAAAATGTACAATGCCTATATGCGTATTTTTGAGCGCTGCGGTCTCAACTTCAGGGCTGTGGAGGCCGACACCGGCAGTATCGGTGGGTCTTCCTCGCACGAATTTATGGTGTTGGCCGATTCGGGTGAAGATGCAGTCGTTACCTGTAATTCCTGCCGCTATGCCGCCAATGTTGAAAAAGCCGAGTCAATCATATTGCAGGAAAAATCTGCCGAGGATCAGTCGCCACTTCAGAAGACTGCTACGCCAGATACGAAGAGTATAGTTGACGTAGCTGCATTTCTTGGGCTTGCGACTAATCGAGCAATTAAGGCGCTGGTCTACTGTTCTGATGGTGATCAGTTCGTGATGGCACTGTTGCGTGGCGATCATGAACTGAATGAGATCAAACTCAAGAACGCATTGGGTTGGAACGATATAAGAATGGCCACAGAAGAAGAGGTTCAGCGGCTGACCGGTTCTCCAACCGGTTTCCTTGGTCCGGTTGGTTTGAAAGGAAATCTGCAGGTTGTTGCAGATCTGTTGGTAGAAAAGATGACAAACGGCGTCATAGGCGCTAACGAAAAAGATATGCATTATTGCAACGCCAATGCCGGTCGTGATTTTGCTCCCGAGCGTTTCATCGATATTCGTAATGTGGAAGCAGGCGACGGCTGCCCGCGATGCAAAGATGGTAAACTGGAAATCTGGCGGGGCATTGAAGTCGGCCATGTATTCAAGCTGGGCACCAAATACTCGCAGGCTCTTAATGCCACCTATTTGGATGCAAACGGTAAAGAACAAATAATATTCATGGGATGCTACGGTATTGGTATCGGGCGTACCGTGGCGGCTGCAATTGAACAGAATCATGACGAGAATGGTATTATTTTCCCGATTCCAATAGCACCATTTCATTGTTCAGTGGTTGCGATTAACGCCAAGGACAAAGGCGTTATGGCGGCATCAGAGGAAATATACCTGAAACTGGAAAAGCTTGGGCTTGAAGTGTTGTTCGATGACCGAGATGAGCGTCCCGGTGTCAAGTTCAAGGATAACGATCTAATCGGAATTCCGCTTAGGATCGTAGTCGGCAGTAAGGGATTGGTTGAAGGCAAGGTTGAAATAAAGATCAGAGCTACCGGAGAAGTGCTGTCGCTGCCGATTGAAGAAGTAATTGATACAGTACATAAGATAGTGGCATCTGCTCTGCAATACAAAGAATAATCATTTAAGCGTTACGAGGGTCTGATGCAGGCAAACCCGATCTGGGATACACAATACGAATGCATGCCGCGTGAGGAACTGGAACAGCTTCAGCTTGAGCGGCTCCAGGCAACACTGAATCGCGCCTATAAAAATGTAACCTGTTATCGTACCAAGTTTAATGAACTTGGTATTGTTCCGGAAGATGTAACCTCCTTAACCGAACTCTCCAAACTGCCGTTTACAACCAAGGAAGACCTGCGGCTTAACTATCCCTACGGCATGTTTGCAGTGCCTCTCAGGGAAGTTGTTCGGATTCACTCTTCATCCGGTACGACCGGCAAACCAACAGTGGTCGGCTACACTAAAAATGACCTCAAGATATGGTCAAATCTGGTAGCACGCATGATGACCGCGGCAGGGGTTACACATGATGATGTTGTTCAGATTGCATTCGGCTATGGCATGTTTACTGGTGCTTTCGGACTGCATTACGGCTCTGAATTGATAGGAGCTGCCGTTATTCCGATGAGCGGCGGTAATACTGATAAGCAGATAATGATCATGCAGGATTACAGATCCAGCGCATTGGTATGCACTCCGAGTTATGCTATTACAATAGCGGACCGCATCGAGAAACAAAGCATAGATCCCAAGTCACTTTCACTTAAAGTTGGCCTGTTTGGCGGAGAACCTTGTTCGGAAGCAATGCGCAGGGAAATAGAGACGAGACTACAGATCAGTGCCACAGATAACTACGGGTTGTCGGAAATAATGGGTCCTGGCGTTGCCGGTGAATGTCCCTGTAAAAACGGTTTGCATATCGCCGAAGATGCATTTATTGCTGAAATTATTGATCCGGAAACATGTCAGGTGCTGCCACCCGGCAGTGTCGGCGAACTGGTACTTACAACAATCTGCAAGGAAGCATTTCCGATGATTCGCTATCGTACACGAGATATCACCAGCCTTGACTATAAGACCTGTGAATGCGGTCGAACCTTGGTCAGAATGAAAAAATCCATGGGACGCTCTGATGATATGTTGATTATAAAGGGAGTCAATGTTTTCCCTTCACAGATTGAAGAGATTCTGGTTGCCATTGAGGGGTGCGAGCCTCACTATCAATTGGTGATTGATCGCAAAGGTGCGCTTGATGTTCTTGAAGTTTGCATAGAAGTGCGTGAAAATATATTTTTCGACGAGATGAAAAAACAACGCGCTTTTCTGGATATGGTTGGAAAAAAAATCGATACCGTACTTGGTGTGGGGGTTACCGTTAAGCTTGTTGAACCTAACAGTATTCCTCGTCATGAAGGTAAAGCCGAAAGGGTTATTGACAGGAGACAAAGCAGGTAACATTCTGTTGATTTGCTTTTTAATCCTACAAAAACCGCTCTCCGGCGAAAAACAGGAGAGCGGTTTTTAGCTTGTTAACTGTAGTTAAATAATTAATAGAAACCTTAGATGTTTTAGAGATACGCCAACCATTAACAAAATCGTTTGCCAAGATTTAACGGGAACTAAATATCCAGCAAGAACAGGACTATTATGATCAGCAAGAAATTATCTGCAGGAGACATTATCGACGCACGTTGCACTCGCTGTCGTGAAATACTGAATCACAGAATCGTTGCAATGGTTGAAGACAAGGTAGTCAGGGTTGAGTGCAATACCTGTGGCGGGGTACATAACTATTATCCGCCGCCTACAGCAAAAGAGTCCAGAGCAGCTAAAATCGTTAAGGAGCGCTCAGCGGCCAGGGTGTCAGCAACTCCGCGGTCATCAAAAAAAGATCCTACAGAATCAGATCGAGAAGAATGGGCGTCACTCAGGCCGACCATGCAGATTGATCGCGCACAGGATTACAATATGAATGGGGCATTTCGTGTCAACAGTCTGATATTGCATCCTACCTTTGGTTTAGGTTTTGTAAAACTACTGATCGCACCTAACAAGATGCAGGTTCTTTTTCAAGTCGGGATAAAATTATTAAGGTGCCAGTAAGTACTAATATTATGTCAAGTAGACTAACCATCGGCTACTTGACATAATATATCTTATGGGCTATTTATTGATTGAAATATATAATTAACTTGCATTTTTTGAACAGTATCAGTAATCTACCTCCGTTAACATAAAATGTGTCTTTGAGGAGCTGTACACCGTATGAGTAAAGAAGAAGCAATTGAAGTTGAAGGTACCGTAATCGAGCCATTGCCAAATGCAATGTTTCGAGTCAGGCTAGAAAATGATCACGTCGTGCTTGCCCATATTTCAGGTAAAATGCGCAAGTATTTTATCAAGATACTTCCCGGCGACAAGGTCACTGTCGAACTTTCTCCCTACGATCTGACTCGCGGTCGCATCACTTATCGCGCTAAATAATTACGCCACATTCGATATACATAACAGGCCCGTCAATTTTGGTGGGCTTGTGCTGTTTAATTAAAACATTTGTGAGGAATTAATGTACACCGTAGCTGACCTGAAAAAAGGACTTAAAATCACTCTGGATGGCGATCCGTACCTGGTGGTAGCTTTCGACTTCGTGAAACCGGGTAAAGGCCAGGCGCTCTACCGGACCAAGATGCGCAATATGATCAACGGAACTCTCTTGGACAGAACTTATCGTTCGGGCGAAACTTTTGACTCTGCCAACCTGGAAGAACGCCAAATGGAATATCTTTACAAAGAAGGTACTCACTATACCTTCATGGATCAGGCAACTTATGAGCAGGTTGTTATGGAAGAAGCAACTCTTGGTGATGCCAAGAACTTCCTGTTGGAAAATTTAAAGGTTGATGTGATGCTGTTTGGCGAAAAGCCAATCGGCGTATCGCTGCCTAACTTTGTAAACCTGCGTGTATCAGAAACTGAACAATGGGCCAAGGGTGATACCAGCGGTAACGATTCCAAGCCGGCAACTGTTGAAACCGGTTATGTCCTGCGCGTTCCCCCCTTCATCGAAGCGGGGGAATTGATTGTTATCGATACTCGCAATGGTGAATACTCAACCCGCGTCAAGGGATAAAAATGTATAGAGACGCCTTGTGGCTTCGGGCGCATATAGTCAGGGCCATACGTAGTTTTTTTTGGGATCGGGGGTTTCTTGAAGTAGAAACCCCTCTTCTTATTCCAGCCAACGCACCCGAAGAGTACATCAACCCGATTTCAGCCCTCCCCTGGCAACTCCAGACATCCCCAGAACTTTGCATGAAGCGTCTGATCTGCCGCGGCCATAAGCAACTTTTTCAGATTTCACACTGTTGGCGTGCCGAAGAGCGTGGTGTCAGCCATCTGTCAGAATTTACAATGCTGGAATGGTACCGGGCTGACAGCGACTACCTTGCTCTGATGAAAGATTGCGAAGATCTTTTACGACATGTTGCCGCAACCTGCCTTGTTGAATCACCCGTATTTTCTTACAAGGCCAATAAAATTGACCCATTTAGTCCCTGGCTCAAAATCAGCGTCCAGGAAGCGTTTTTGAAGTTCAGTAATACCTGTGTATGGGATTGTCTTAATAGAGGGGTTTACGAGGATATCTTGACGGAGATAGTTGAACCGAAATTGGCCAGTTTTTCTGTACCAATATTTCTAACCGATTATCCGGCGGAATTGGCAGCGCTGTCAAGATTAAAGCCTGGACAGACTGAACTGGCCGAACGATTCGAATTATATCTGGGAGGTCTGGAACTGGCGAACGGATTCAGCGAGCTGAACGATCCTGCAGAGCAACGACTTAGATTTGAAACTGCTAACCGGTTACGAATCAGGGACAGTCGCTGTCCGTTACCGTTGCCGGAGCGTTTTTTGAGTGAGTTAGGAGCAATGCCGCCATCGGCTGGAATTGCTATGGGCGTTGATCGGCTGGTAATGTTGGCTGCTGGAAAGGATGCGATTGATGGTGTGGTGGCATTTACTCCCGAGCAGCTGTGATGTCCTGGTATTCAATCAGTTCACCGGTGTAGGTTCTCAAAAACAGGGTATTCCCATTCCGTTCCATGTTATCTGGCAAAATAGCCACTTTGCCTTTCCCTCCCGGCAGGTCAATAACATAGTGCGGTACGGCTAGCCCGGAAACATGTCCACGTAGCGCTCTGATTATTTCAAGTCCGGTACTTACGGATGTCCTGAAATTAGCCGTCCCTCGAACCAAGTCCATCTGGTGCAAATTATAAGGTCTGACACGAATTTCCAGAAGGCCTGCCCTGAGTTCACGCATGACAGCAACATCATCATTGACGCCCCTGAGCAGGACAGTTTGGTTACCCATCTGTATTCCGGCATCAGCCAGTGCGGCACAAGCTTTACTTGAATCATCTGTGATTTCTGCTGGATGGTTGAAATGTGTGTTGATGTATAACGGGTGGAATTTTTTAAGCATATTACATAGCTCTGAAGTAATGCGTTCCGGAAGTGTAACCGGAACACGACTGCCGATACGAATAACCGAAACATGTCTTATGGCACGAAGCCTGCTCAATATGCGATACAACTCAGCGTCGCTGAGCATCAGCGGGTCTCCGCCTGACAAGATTACATCGCGAATGGCCGGGTTTTCAGATATGTAGCTAAATGCCACCTCCAGTTTGGATTCGTTCATCGAAACATCGTCACTGCCGACAAGGCGCTTTCGCATGCAGAAACGGCAATATACCGGGCAACGATTGGATACCAGCATTACTACCCGGTCGGGATAGCGATGTATCAGGCCTGGAACCGGACTCAGGGAAGTTTCACTTAAAGGGTCAGAATGCTGTTCATGATCTTCCAGTTCTTTTGGGTCAGGCATACACTGTTTCCAGATGGCATCACCCTTATGTTGAATAAGGCCTGCATAATATTTTGAAACCCTGACTGGGTAACGTGATGAAACATTATCTGATTCGTTGGATAAACTGATATTAGTGTAGTTGTTTTCGTTATATATGTTATGGTATTTAAAGCAATGCATTAAAAATATTCCGTGTCAGCAGTGAAGTTGAACAACAAACTTATAGGCACTATGATTTTGAATTCACTTGAAAATAATCAGTTTTTGTGGAATATACAATAGTTTATTGCACAACATTTAAGCCATAGTTTTAAATACTCAAACAAATTTTTCTGGTCACTCTTATGTACACTAAATACTTCGGATTCATTGAAAAACCGTTTACCCTGACACCAAATCCGCGTTTTATCTATCTCAGTAAGAATCACAAAGAGTCATTTGCACATTTGCTCTATGGCATCAACAATCACTATGGATTTATTGAGTTAATTGGAGAAGTTGGCACTGGCAAAACTACTGTATTAAGAACCCTTCTCAGTCAATTGGGTGATGAACACTATCGATCTGCATTAATATTCAACCCTTGTTTAAGTGGTGTGGAGCTGCTCCGCTGCATTAACCATGAATTCGGTCTTAGTTCCAATAGTGAATTTGCCAATCAATTATTGGCAGATTTGAACAGATTTCTTCTTGACGAAAACTCCAAGGGCACAACTGTTGTTCTTGTAATTGACGAAGCACAGAATCTTCGCCCTGAAGTGCTGGAACAACTCCGACTGATTTCCAACCTTGAAACCGAAAACGACAAACTGATACAGATTATTCTTGCGGGACAACCTGAACTGGAAGAGTTGTTGGCCCATCCAGAACTTCGCCAATTGAATCAACGCATTGCAGTCCGCTATAGACTTAAATCAATGAGTATGAATGAAACGCGTGCTTACATAAGGCGCCGAATGGACGTTGCCGGTGAGACTGGCGGTGTTTCGTTCAGTATCTACTCGATACGCTGGATTTATCTATATACTCACGGTGTTCCGCGCATGATCAACATTTTATGTGACCGTGCTTTGCTTGTTGCCTACGGAGATGAAAAACGTCGAATAAGCTCCGGTATCGTCACGCGCGCAATCAAAGAAATTCTGAACGTTCCTCAACGCCGTAATTTGAAGTTAATTTTTACAGTCGTTGTTGCAGCCATATTTATTGCCATTGTTTCAATCACATCTGCCCGATGGGCTCCTTGGAAATCCGGAGTGGAAACTAAAAAGCTCACTACACCCTTAAATAAATCATTTAGTACGTATTTACATACAACGGCTGAAACAGCCTCCAGTAAACGACAACAGAACTTACATCAAACGATATCGGTAATTGAACTTGAAAAGAAACTTCGCTCCCGTGATAAGAATGCAGATAATTTACAGGCAGTTAATGCAATTTTGACACGCTGGAACATATCCTCCATAAAAGTAATGGATGGTCATCTGACAATCCCTGGGGCTGCAACCTCAATGCTTAATAGCCGCAACCTGAGGTTGACCGCGGTAATGGGAACATTGAACGAGGTCATACAAGCAAATCTCCCTTTCCTGTTTGAGACGCGTGTTACCGGAAATCAGGGTAATTACTTTCTTGCAATAACCTCTATTGCTGCAGATTCAGCCATAGTTTTTCCTCCCCTCTTCACTGACCGCATTTCTGTTCCACTCAAGGACCTCGAAACGTTAGCCAGCGGTTCCTGCTATTTGATCTGGAACAACTTTTATCAAATCCCGGAAAATATTTCTTTCGGGGAAACAAAATATGAGATTAGAGCATTACAAAAACTATTAAAGTATGCCGGGACTTATCAAGGTGCGATTGACGGTGTTTTCGGCGTTGCCAGCCTGGAAGCTGTGCGCATGTTTCAAAAAAAGAATTTTATCCCAGCCAATGACTTGGTTGGCGCACAAACTGTTGCATATTTGTACAGATATGACAAATCCGGCAAATCACCGAATCTGAAGAATTATTGATACTGGATATATTATGAGCTCTATTCTAAAAGCACTGAAAAAATTGGAAGATGAAAAAGTGTCACATCAGCCAGATAGCCTGAAGATTGATTCCGATATTCTGAGGAGCGAAAACCCGCATCGACATTCCACAGCTTTCATAATTACGGCAGCACTGCTCCTGTTTGCCGGCGGTTCAATAGCAACTTACCTGTATATGAAACAGGATTCTTCAACGTCTATTAATGCCATAAAAAAGCCCAGAGAAATGTCCAGAATCAATCAATCGGGACTCCGAACGACTGTTCCACACGAAGCTGAAGTTAAAACAGATAAACTGCCTGATATCGTCGGAATTGTCTCGGCCAAGCGTTCTGGCGCTGACAAGGTTATTACTCCCAAACTGCTGAAACATGCTGCACCTGCCAAACCAGTACAGCAAGATATAACTCGTATCAATCTCCAGTCCAGGCAGCTTGAAGATCATAAGAATATTGTGTCTCCAACAGCAACTCTGCCACCAGTAGTTGCCAACACAGTTCCTGTGCTCAGAGTAAATGGAATCGCTTACCAGGATGGGACAAAGGACAACGTAGCAATAGTTAATGGCGAGCCGGTTTCGAATGGGTCGATAATTGAAGGGGCAAAGGTCGAAGCTATACTGAAGAATCGGGTTCAATTTAACTACAAAGGCGAGGTATTCTTTATACCACTGGGAAAATCAAACCTTTAAACAGCCATTAAAATTATCAGCGAATGATTATTTTTATAAATCTTGCCAAATAATCAACTCCGGACCAGATCGTTAAACCTGCTGCAATCCAGAGATAAAACATCCCTATATTGTGCATATTTACAGTTAGCAATGGATGGGCAATTCCGAAAAACCAGTTATAGTCATAGTGCAGAATGAGTCCCAGGATTGCTACAATCTGAAAAATAGTCTTGAACTTACCCAGATCACTTGCCTGAATCACAATCCCTTCACTTGATGCAATTCCGCGCAGACCGGTAATAATCATTTCGCGCCCCAGGATGACCAGTACCATCCAGGCTGGAACTCTCCCGAATGGTAAAATCATGACCATTGCAGCCATGACTATCAATTTGTCTGCTATGGGATCCAGGAACTTGCCAAACACCGTAACAATTCCCATGCGCCGTGCCAGATAGCCATCCAGCCAATCGGTAATGGATGCTAACGCAAAAACAGCCGCCGCCCAGAAGCCGGAAGCTTTAGTTGGAGAAAGAAGCAGGACTGCCAACAGAGGAATGGCGGCAATCCGCATCATTGTGAGGGTATTGGGCAGATTAAGAATTTGGCTTGAACGGTCAGATGTCATTATATATCACTTGATTGATAAGACTGCATATAGGAAAGAACACGGTTTACATAAGTTCGCGTTTCATTGTAGGGAGGAATTCCACCATATTTTGCAACCTTGCTGAGACCGGCATTATACGCGGCAAGAGCCAGTGATATATCTCCGTGAAAAGTATCCAGTAAAAAACGGAGGTATTTAACCCCCCCTTCGACGTTATCCCTGGGATTGAATCGATCAGCAACTTTGAGCGATTTGGCTGTGCTGGGCATTAACTGCATCAGACCACTGGCCCCCTTGCTTGACAACGCATTCGGATTGTAGCCTGACTCAGCATGAATAACAGCCTTGATCAGTGAAGAATTGACCCCGTATTTGTTTGCACAGTTTTTAATAAGCTGTTCATATTCAGCAGGGTTGACAGTCCTGGCATACTTCAGTTTAGTACGCAATTCCCGGTCTTTTTTCAAATCCCGCATAAATACTTTGAAGCGTTTATCGGTAGGAGCATCGGTGAAATGTACAATGCCTTCTTCGTCTTCATAACGATATATATCCGCATCAGACCGGGTTGCACAGGCAGTTGCAACTGTGACTGCAAGCAACATGATGATGATTGTCTTGTGAAATAATATTACCGTTTGTCTAGTCATTGGTACCAATAATCCCAAAACATGCGGATTTGTCAAGAGATATTCTCTAATAAGCGCCTATTACATCAGTTTCAAATTGACATTTCGAGGGCCATGTTTTACATATATTCTTTGCTTGAGGAGGATAACAAATAGATGACGGATAAACGAGCAACCTATAAAGACGCTGGAGTGGATATTGCTGCCGGCAACAGTTTTGTCAACATGATCAAGCCCTTGGTCAAAGCTACCTCCCGCCCTGAAGTTTTGGCGGATATTGGTGGTTTTGGCGGTTTATTTTCTTTGAATACAGCCAAATACAAGAACCCAGTGCTAGTTTCCGGCACAGATGGGGTCGGTACCAAACTCAAAATCGCTTTCATGGCTGACCGCCATGACACTGTCGGGATTGATCTGGTTGCAATGTGTGTCAACGACATTATTGTACAAGGTGCCGAGCCACTGTTTTTTCTCGATTACCTGGCAACCGGAAAACTGCTTCCTGTAAAAGCTGCTGAAATAGTCAAGGGGATTGCCGATGGTTGTAAACAGGCCGGATGTGCTCTTATCGGTGGTGAAACGGCTGAAATGCCCGGTTTCTACTCCGAGGGAGAATACGATGTTGCCGGTTTTACCGTAGGCGTAGTTGATCGTGATGCCATCATCGACGGCTCCTGTATCTCGGTTGGCAATCGCCTGATTGGTATTGCTTCCAGTGGTCTTCACAGCAACGGCTATTCTCTGGCACGCAAGCTGATTTTTGATCATATGGGACTTGGCATCAACTCCGAACTGCAAGGAACCGGCAGCAGCGTTGCTGATGTACTACTGACCCCGACCCGTATTTATGTTCGTTCGATTCTCAATCTTCTGAAAGATTTTTCGATCAACGGAATTGCCCACATAACAGGCGGCGGTTTACTGGAAAATGTTCCGCGCGTTCTCCCAAAGGGATGTGTGGCAAATATCCACTTAAACAGTTGGAAGCGACCGGTTCTTTTTGATATACTTCGCGATGCCGGCAATGTGGAACTGGATGAAATGTACCGCACTTTCAATATGGGGATCGGTATGGTGCTTGCTGTGGCAGAAAATCAGGCTGAAGACCTTATTAATCGCCTAAATGGTTTGAACGAGCAGGCCTGGATTATTGGCGAAGTTGCAGCATGTGCCGAAGGCAGCGAACGCGTAGAACTTTTGGAGGCTTAGTCATGTCGGGTTCTCTACCCTGCAGAATCGGTGTCCTGGCCTCTGGAAATGGTACAAATTTACAGGCCATCATAGATAGTATTGAGGCCGGTGATATTTCTGCAACAATTGCATGTGTAATCAGCAACAAGCCGGATGCATTTGCTTTAGCCCGTGCTGCAAAGCACGGAATTCCAACAGTGATACATGAAAATATTGGTTTTGCAAACCGCTGTGAATACGATGCAATTACGGTTGAAATTCTGCAAAAACACGCTGTTGAACTGGTGGTTCTGGCTGGATTTATGAGGATACTTTCGGAAGTCATGGTCAACGCCTTTCCTAATTCAATCATGAATATCCACCCTGCCCTGCTCCCGGCTTTTCCCGGTCTGCATGCTCAAAAGCAGGCCCTCGATTATGGTGTACGATATTCGGGTTGCACAGTTCATTTTGTTGATAGCGGTACTGACACCGGTCCGGTTATTTTGCAATCTGTAGTCCCGGTAGAACAGAATGATACCGAAGAGTCACTATCCGCACGCATTCAAAAAGAAGAACATCACACTTTTCCTGCTGCGATCAAACTCCTTATCGACGGTAGAATCAAGGTTGAAGGCAGACATGTACGGATTTTTCCATAATTCGTCACCTTTCCAATCATCACTTTTTCGCAATTTCTGTTTGCACAAAAAAACCCGCAGAAGCGGGTTTTTTTGTGCAAACTCATTTTATATTTTTTATAGAATATCAATTATAATTCTGGTAATACTGCCAAAGTTATTTTTTGAAATGAGTCGTGGAATATTCCAAAGTATAACTTACTGATTTGCCACAGAAATTGATTTTAAAACCATTGAATGCATAAAATAAAGGAATACCATGGATCATAGCAATTCGGATTTTAACCGGCTTCTAATCATCATGAAAAAATTGCGCGGTCCAGGCGGCTGCCCGTGGGATGCTGAACAGTCCCACGAAAGCCTGACCCGCTACCTGCTGGAAGAAACCTACGAAGTTATAGAAGCCATAGATGAAAAATCACCACAGCATCTAAAGGAAGAACTGGGCGATCTTTTGTTGCAACCCGTTTTCCATGCTGCAATAGCTGAGGAGGCTGGCGATTTTACGATCAATGACGTAATCAGCACTCTTTGTGAAAAACTGATTCGCCGCCATCCACATGTTTTTGGAGATTTGATAATCAAAGACAGCAACTCTCAGATTGAAAATTGGGAAAAGATCAAAAAGGAGGAAAAAGGCTCTGAGCGTCTTTCAGCACTTTCAGGAGTACCAATCCATCTACCGGCATTGCTAAAGGCTCACAAGATAAGCGAGAAGGCTTCTCGGGTTGGTTTTGACTGGGAGCACTCTGATCAGGTTTTCGCTAAAGTGTTGGAGGAGTTGCATGAGTTTGAGGAAGCCTGGTCAGGTGGCGACCCACTGCGAATGGAAGATGAGTTGGGAGACCTGCTTTTTTCAATTGTTAATCTTGGCAGATTCCTTGCGTTGAATCCTGAAGAAGCACTTCGAAAAACCATCAACCGCTTCCAGAAACGGTTTTCATTCGTAGAAGAATCTCTTCATAGCCAAGGCAAACAGATGCAGGACACATCACTCGAAGAAATGGACCTGCTGTGGGAACAGGCAAAAACGGTAGAAAGAAATACGGATTAGCAGGAATGTTACATCAATGTATCTGTTTTTACAGGTTTGTTACTCTTATCCACAAAATTTGTGGATAACCTGTTGAAAACAGTGTTGATGGATGGCAAAAGTAATATTTTTGCAAGAGTTTTTTTCGATATGCCACTTTTTTATACAACAACATATGCGTTTAATATCAGTACTTTACAAACTTATTCGTAATAATGGGGGGTTACGCTGTCAAGCTATTTGTGCTCATAATTTACAACTATTTCAATTAAAATTGTTCTGTTCATAACCTCTGATTTTTTGCGATGTATAACCCCTATGAATTCAGCACTTTCTATCGATTTTGGCATTGAATTAAGCTCACTGATGTTCAATGGCAATTTTGATTAACCAGGAATTCATTATCACTTGCCCAGTTTTTTTCTAAGCAGAGAAACCGTTTGTAATGCCTCTTCGGTTTTTAATAAGCGTACTGAGATCATGTAGATGCAGGAGCTTGCGATAATCGCCCCACCCAATACAAGCGCTTTTAAAATTTTTTGCCCATCCTGGGCCCAATCTACCAAAGAACAGACATACCAGGCTGCAAGTGCCATTGGAACAGATCCCGCACAGGATTTTACAGCGGTTTTAAAGATTGCTGTTCCACCGAAAGGACCTATCTTGCGCCGTAAAAACCAGATCAGCATCAGCATATTACCAAATGCTGAAAGCGTAGTGGCCAGAGCCAATCCGCCATGTTTCAATGGCCCCATCAGCACCAGACTAAAGCAAAGATTTAAAACAAAGGCTATAAATGCCGTTATTACAGGAGTTTTTGTGTCTTTAAGAGCATAGAATGCCGGAGCCAGCACTCTTGTCATGGCCACGAATGAAAGTCCTAGCGAATAATACAGCAATGCCTGGGAAGAATTGACAACTTTGGAATAGTTAAAAGCCCCCCCCATGAAAATCAGACTGAAAATGGGGGTTGAGCAGACCATCAGTCCGGCCATGGCAGGAACGGTAATAAACAGCGTCAGGCGCATTCCAAATGAAAGTGATTCCTTCATACCGGACATATCCCCGGTTGCTGCCTGTTTACTCATGGATGGAAGTACGGCCTGTGCGATTGAGACCGTGAAGATGCCCTGTGGGAATTCAAACAGACGTTGAGCGTAATAGAGGTATGAAACGCTCCCTTGGGGAAGCTGTGAAGCCAGGATGGCACTGACGATAATGTTCAGATAATAGACGCCGACGCCAAAGAGTGACGGTATCATCAACAGCGCGATACGAAGGACATCCGGGCTACTGAAATTGAAATTCGGCCTTATTGAAAAGCTTTTGCGCCAGAGAACCGGCAACTGCAGAAGCAGTTGAATGCATCCTCCTATTAGAACCCCCACAGCCAGAGCGGTAATGGGAGCCTCAAAATAACTGCGTAGAGAGAGTGCAGCCAGAATCATCGATATATTTAAAAACACGGTTGAAATAGCCGGTGTAAAGAAGTGCCGCAATGTATTTAGAATTCCCATACAAAGCGCTACTAGGCTGATAAAAAAGATATAAGGAAACATCAGACGGTTAAGCAGTACGGCCAGTTCAAATTTTCCCGGTTCTGCTTTGAATCCGGGAAACATCAGGCTGACAATAAGTGGAGAAAATACGATGCCGATCAATGTGATGAATGCCATCACAATCGTTAACAACGTAAAACAGATATTGGCGAGTTCCCTGGCTTCCGAATCACCCTTTTGGTTTAGTGTCGCCGAGAATGTTGGAACAAAAGCTGCGGTAAGTGCCCCTTCCGCAAAAAAACGGCGGAGCATGTTGGGTATCTGAAATGCGGCAAAAAAGGCGTCAGTAGCCAGTCCAGCTCCGAAAATGCGCGATACTACCATGTCGCGGACCATACCCATGATGCGCGACAGCATTGTGGCGCCGCCCAAAATACCGGCTGCCTGGACTATCTTCTGTTTTTCAGACATCTAGCTATATCACTCAATGGCAGTTACCCTACCTGCGCTATGAAGAACTCACGAACTTTTTCAATATCAGCATCCATTA
>JBBQCH010000049.1:0-19609 GCA_038318485.1 Geobacterales bacterium | reverse complement strand
CCGCGGGCAAAATCCACCTGACCACCAATCCCGCTGTAGAACTTGTATCCAATGCTGTCTGCGCAGATCTGACCGGTCAGATCTACCTGCAGCGCCGAGTTGATTGCCACAACCTTGTCGTTACGGGAGATCACCCGGGGGGCATTAACAAAATCCGACGGATAAAATTCAACTCCGACATTCTCGTTAACGAAATCGTACAGTTTACGACTACCGACAACAAAGCTGGTAACGGTTTTGCCGGGGTGTACCGTTTTCAGGCGATTGGTGATGTTGCCGCCTTCGATCAAAGGTATCAGAGCATCGCTGAACATCTCGGTGTGGATGCCGAGGTCACGCTTGTCGGCGAGAAATTGCAGAACGGTACCGGGTATCGAGCCGATGCCCATTTGCAGACAGCTGCCGTTCTCCACGAGACGTGAAATATGATAGCCAATCTGCAGAGCCACTTCATCGGCTTCCCTTGAAACAGACTCCAGAATGGGCTGGTTGATCTCAACAAGAAAATCGAATTTACTCAAATGCACATGGGACTCGCCACGAGTGCGAGGCATTTGGCAGTTCACCTCCGCAATGACCAGCTTGGCACGATCCAGCGCTGCACGCTGAATATCCACATTGATTCCCATGCTGCAGTAACCGTGCACGTCCGGTGGTGATACCTGCAATAAAGCCACCTGATTCCCGCGCTGACCATGGCGGATAAGTTCAGGGATCTCACTGAGAAAGATGGGTGTATAATCCGCGCGGCCTTCGCAAACGGCCTGCCGGATATTTTCACTTATAAAGAATGAATTGTGTCGCAGGTGACCGGCATTCCGCTCGTCGAAATAATCGGCTGATCCGAGGGAAAGGAGCTGGATCAATTCGACATCGTGAAGCCTGCCGGCATTTCTGCAGAGTGCAGCAAGCAGTTGTTGGGGGACAGCGCAGCCTGAGCCCACAAAAACGCGCCAACCGGATTGAATCTGAGTTGCCGCTTCCTCGGCTGTTACCAGTTTTTTACGATAAAGTTCAGCAAGTTGACTGTTCATGTTTGGACCTCTTCAATTTGTCAATCCGGCCAATAATTTCTTCCATACTATCATGGATTTAAATGCTTTACTTGATGTAATTGCCTTAGATTAACAAGTAGCTGTACGCGGTCAGGAATTGGCTTTTTGAAGAATGTTCAAGGTGAGATAGATCGGTATTTCCACAATATCCTGAAGATCTAACAACTTCGACATATACAACAGATATGCTCTTTGCGCGGACTGATATTGTCGCCCCGTTGAAGAGTCTTAGAGGCGGTACATAAAAATAAAACGTATTTACATCTATGCCTATTTCGTATGATAATAATTATTTAAGGTCAGATGTTCTCTGCATTGTTAATTGATTTTAGTTTGTATAACGCCATTTTGAACGTTTATTAGGAGAGTCAGTATGGAATTGAAAAAAATACAGTCAGTCCCATCTCCTGATTTTTTTTGGAAAAAATTCTGCAAAATTGGAGAGTTATTCGCTCAGGCACAGCTAGGTATTTCGATTCTTAATCGGGATCTGCGCTATATGCACGTCAATGATAGAATGGCGGCAATTGATGAAATATCTATTGAAAATCATGTTGACAGGATTGTTAAGGAGGTTGATCCCCAAGTTGCGCAGGTTCTGGAGCCTTTGCTGCTTCGAGTCATTATGGATGAAATCCCCGTTGTGGACCTGGTCGTTGAAATACCCAAGGCTGTACCGGATCATGCGACTATTAACCGAACCTGGCAGGTCTGCTGTTATCCGCTCAAGAATAAAGATAGATCGGTAGCAGGGGCCAGTCTTCTGGTGCATGACATTACGGAACAGAAGGTAAAAGATGCGGCGCAGGTTGAGCGCCTGAAGTTCGAAGCTCTTCTTTCCAGGCTTTCTGCTAGGTTTATAAATGTTTCAGTCCGCGATGTGGATGGCATGATTGTGGGCGGGTTGCAAAGGATCGTTGATTTTCTGGGCTTCGACCGGAGCTCGGTCTGGCGTGTTGAACCTGATACCGGCGAAATGATCTGTACCCATTCCTATGCCCTGCCGGGTATCAAGCAGCCTCCTACGGTTCTCAAGCCTGGAACATTGCCAATCTGGAACTCCATGGTGCAGAGCGATGAAATATTCAAGGTTTCTGATGTCGACGAACTACCTGATGATTTTGAGATGGAAAAACTCTATTGCAAAAAACATGGTGGCATCCGGTCGATCATGTTTATTCCCGCCAGTGTGGGAGGGGTGGTAGTCGGGTTTATCACTTTTGTATCATATCGAGTCAAGCGGGGCTGGCCTGATGATCTGATTCAGCGACTGCGATTGCTGTGGGATGTGTTTTCAAATGCACTGGAACGTAAACGTGCGGACCAGAAAATTCAAAAGGCGATGGCAGAAATCAAAAAACTGAAGGATCGTTTGGAAGCGGAAAATATCTATCTCCGTGACCAGATCAATATCGAGCATCAGCACGATGAGATAATTGGTAAATCCGAAGCGGTCAGAAAGGTGTTGCTGCAGACGGAGCAGGTTGCTGCAACCGACTCTACCGTACTGATATTTGGAGAGACCGGCACAGGCAAGGAGCTGATTGCACGTGCAATTCACCGGCTGAGCCCCCGCAAGAGTCGCGCCATGATCAAGGTGAATTGCGCCGCTTTGCCGGCTGCGCTTATTGAATCCGAGCTGTTTGGCCATGAAAAAGGGGCTTATACGGGAGCCGCCTCAAGGCAGGTCGGCCGGTTTGAAGCGGCCAATGGTTCGACAATCTTTCTGGATGAGATCGGTGAGCTGCCACTGGAACTGCAATCCAAGCTGCTGAGGGTGCTTCAGGAGGGGCAGTTTGAACGATTGGGCAGTCATCAGACTGTTGATGTTGATGTTCGTGTTATTGCCGCAACCAACAAGAATCTTGCCAAGGCGGTCAAAGAAGGCCGATTCCGCGAAGATCTTTACTATCGCTTGAATGTCTTTCCGATCTTTGTTCCGCCGCTGCGTGAAAGACAGGAGGATATTCCTCTCCTGGTCTGGGCCATGGTGGAGGAGTTTGGCAAGGTATTCGGCAAGAATGTAGAGCGAATTCCAAAAAAAAACATGGAAGCTCTGGAGCGCTATTATTGGCCTGGAAATATCAGGGAGTTGCGGAATATGGTTGAAAGAGCCATGATCCTGAGCAAGGGCCCTGCATTGATTATTGATGTGCCTGACAGTGCCTCAACTTCTATTTTACCAGCGATGTCGATGGAAAACATGGAACGGATACATATCATCTCGGTTCTTGAAAGGGCGGGGTGGCGTATCAGGGGGATTAACGGCGCTGCCGAAGTTTTGGATGTCAAGCCGACCACCCTGGAATCCAGAATGAAAAAACTCGGGATCTTCCGTAATAAATAAATGTACGAAATGCCGTATGTGCTACGAAATGAAGTAGTTGCAACTTGCCATAAAGTCTCCTTTGCTTTCCGCATAACCACATGTAAAATCAGGTAATAAACCCTATCCCCGGAATCATCCTAATTAATTCACCAGTAATTATACGGTATATCGTATTAATTGAAACACGTAATAATTCACCAAACCAATATTGTAGTATAAAATAGCAATAAATACATATAGATATGCTTATCTTGCCTGTCGCTACATATTATGGTATTGAATTTGCAAAACAGAATTATATAAATTCACGCCAAATGAACTGATCTATATATGAAATGTGCAGTGGATTTATGTTGTGATAACAATCGGATAATTCGGCAGTAAATAGATATTGATTTAAAATGAAAGGAGAATTGGTGGTAAAGCGACGTTTGGGCGCTGGTGCTTGCATGTTCAATGTCGTATCGCTTTGAACGTGTATTTATGAACTGCAGTTTTTACTTCACAAGGAGAGACTAATGGAAATTATTAGAATATGTATGGTGTTGCTGGTGGCTGTTCTTGCTTTAGGCGCTGGTGTTGCTTCAGCCTCATCAGACGTAGTGATCCTCAAAGTCGCCCATTTTCTGCCAACCAGTTCCAATACTCACAAGTTGGCTATTGTACCCTGGTGTGACAAAATCAACAAGGAATCCGGCGGCAAGCTCAAATGTCAGATTTATCCATCCATGCAACTAGGGGGAACCCCGGGCCAGCTTCTGGATCAGGTTCGTGATGGGGTTGCTGATTTGGCATGGACCGCTCCGACCTATCAGGCAGGCCGTTTTACCAAAACTGAAGTATTTGAACTTCCATTCCTGGTGAAAAAAGCGGAAACCGGTAGTCAAGCTCTGTGGGACTATATTCAGAAAGATTCTCTGGATGAATTCAAGGGGGTCAGGCTGATTTTTACTCATCTGCATGACGAAGCGCCGCTTCATTTCGGCAGAAAATCCGTCAAGACACTGGAAGACCTCAAAGGCTTGAAGGTTCGGGCGCCAACTCGCCTGTTGTCAAAAGCATTAACTGCCCTGGGTGCGGTTCCTGTGCAGATGCCGGCACCGGCGGTGCCGGAGTCGATTTCTAAAAATGTTGTGGATGGCGCCAGCCTGCCTTGGGAAGTCATGACAGCGCTCAAGATGCAGGAGATTTGTAAAACGCATACATCAACCGGGCCCGGCCATGCCACAATCTCAAATACTTTCCTTGTGTTTGCGATGAATCCAGCCAAGTACAACAGCCTGTCGTCTGAATTGAAAAAAGTAATCGACCATAACAGTGGTCGTGAAGTGTCCAGGTGGGCTGGCAAGCTCTGGGACAGCTTTTCCGAGCCGGCCCGCAAAATTGCCAGAGATCGAGGCAATACATTTAATGTGCTGACTGATGCAGAATACAAGCGCTGGGTTAAGGCGACCGATTCAGTAGACGATGAATGGATGAAAGAAGTTTCTGCCAAGGGTGGAAATGGCCGTGCCTTGCTGAATGATGCCAAAGCGTTATTGAAAAAATACAATGATTGATATCTTGTCTAGAATATAATGCTGATGCCGGATTTATGTTTCTCAGGTGGCGACTATAGTCGCCACCTGAGAATTTTGTTGTCCCAATTCCTCTCTGTGTTTTTTCCTTTATTGTCCCCCCCCACCTGTTTTCTCAAGTCGCAAAAATGACTGCCTATTCGAGCTTGCGTGTTTATGTGATCAGACGCATCAGTGACATGCCTCTGGTGCCTGAAGATTCGATGAACTGGTAGTGTTGGCGAGCGTTTACTGCTACGAAATATAGTATAACATACGAAATATAGTATTTAATGCAATATCTAGAATAAGTTCACCAGCTAATAAATACCTTAAAAATTAGTACATTGGTTGAGTAACTTCTCTTTGTAATCTTTTTTGGTTTCCATATATACTATATATAGTAGTTAATTGTATTTGCGTATTAATATGAAATAAAATTATGCAATTAAATACAAGTAATAACAGCAAGATACAAGTGTTTATGTGTGAAGCTATTCTGTGGCACATATAGTGCAAAACAATATTTTATCAATTGGGTGTGTCTTTTCGGGTGCAGACATTATCACTTTCCATGCTTCCAGGTGCACAAACTTCATTAGATACAATAGGAGAACTGGCAAATGACCGTAAGAACTAGCGATGAATTATTGAAGAGGATTAGGCATGCAGGACTCCGGTCGAAAATTGTAGCTGCTGAGGATACTATTCCTCTGTTCAAAGATGGAATGTACCTGGGATTCTCGGGCTTTGCCGAAGGTCATCCGAAAACGGTCCCGGGGTTGCTGGCCGATTACGTCGAAAAAAACGGGCTGGCGGGAAAAATGAAGTTTAACGTTTATACCGGTGCCTCAATTGGTACGGATGTGGATGACCGCTGGGCCGCGCTTGGTATGCTCGAAAAACGTTGGCCACATCAGCAGGGAAATCTGATCCGTAAGGCAATCAACGCTGGTGAGGTGAAGTACGGCGACCGCTATCTTTCAATGTATGCCCAGGATTTTGGCTATGGTTTCTACACCCTTGAAAATGAGGGGAAAATCGATATAGCCATAATTGAGGCCAGTTGCATTACGGAAGACGGCGGAATTGTTCCGACCCTGGCAGTTGGAATTATAAGCGAAATTGTAGCACGCGCTGAAAAAATAATTATCGAGATCAATACCAAATTGCCTTCACTGGAAGGCCTTCACGATTGCGTCGAGGTGGTGCTCCCACCCAATAAAAAAGTGTTCAATATCACGGATGTCAGGGACCGGATCGGAACCACCAGTATAGCATGCGATCCTGCCAAGATAGTTGCGATTGTCGAATCGTACAAAGATCCGGTTGGTCGGCCGTTGGGTAATCCGGACGGGAATTCCGTATTGATTGCCAACCACATCATCGATTTTTTGCAGTCGGAAGTGAAAAACGGTCGTTTGCCGAAAAATCTGCTGCCTCTTCAGTCAGGTGTTGGGTCTATAGCTAACGCTGTAGTAGGAGGAATTCTAAACAGTCCTTTTGAAAATTTGACCGTCTGGACCGAAGTGCTTCAGGACAACCTGCTGGACATGTTTGATTCCGGCAAGCTCGACTATGTTACGACCGCCTCCTTTTCCCTTTCAGAAAATGGCATCAAACGCCTGCTGGCAAACTGGGATAAATATACTTCCCGTACATTGCTGCGACCTATCCATATCACAAATCATGCAGAACCGGTGCGAAGGCTTGGACTGATCTCCATGAATACACCGGTGGAGTTTGATATCTATGCGCACGTTAACTCATCGATTGTGAACGGTTCGCGTTTGCTTAACGGCGTCGGCGGTTCCGGAGACTTTATGCGCAATGCCTACCTCTCAATCATGCACACCCCATCAACACGTCCTTCGTCTACGGACCCCAACGGGATCAGTTGTGTGGTGCCGATGGTGACGCATGTTGACCATACCGAGCATGACCTGGATGTGCTTGTGACCGAGCAGGGCTTAGCAGACCTGCGCGGCCTCTGTCCTCGTGAAAGGGCTCAGCAGATCATCACCAAATGTGTGCATCCCGAATACAAACCGATCCTGCAGGAGTATTTTGATAGGTCGCTGAGAGAGTGTTTGGCCAGTAACAGCGCCCATGAACCGCACATGCTCTACAAGGTTTTCAATATGCACAAGTGTCTGGATGAAAAGGGAACCATGAAGCTTGAGAACTGGGATTGATCGTCTGCCGGGAGGCATGGCAACTATTTAATGAGTCCGACAGGGACCGACTATATCCTAAGGAGATAGTACATGAAAGAAGGACGAAAAGATTGGGCGGCGCTGGCAAAAATACCAAAATTTATAGAGCTTCACAAAAAAAAGAAGGCATTTCTCCTGACCCTGTGGTGTCTCGGATCGATCATGTTCTACATGCTTCCACTTTGTGCCGGCTATGCCCCGGAGCTCATGAAGATTAAGATTCTCGGCAGGCTCAATATCGGATATTTCTTCTGTCTGCTTGAGTTTGCCATGACCTGGGCAATTGCCATTATCTACACTCATAAATCTAACACCTATTTCGACCCTCTTACCAAAGAGGTGCTGGCCGAAATCACTCAGGGGGCTAAATGATGAACAGGATACTGTTTATACTGATTATGGCCCTGACCATCTGTTCGCTGGCCAATGCTGCCGAACCATCGAATCCTGTCGTCGGCCAGTCCGTTCAGACTGCCGGAACCGCCACCACTGCAACAGTCGCGTCCGTCAAGTCCTCAGCCCCTTTGGCAAAAGAGGTTAAATCCAACAAGGTCATAACAATAAGCATGTTTATGGCCATTGTGTTTGTTACGGGCGTGATTGTTGTCAAGGCATCCAAAAGCAACAAGACGGCAGCCGACTTCTATACAGCGGGAGGTGGCATTTCCGGGTTCCAGAACGGATGGGCCATAGCAGGTGACTACCTGTCAGCGGCCACATTCCTGGGTATCGCCGGGCTTACGTCAATGTTTGGTGCGGATGGCTTAATGTATACGGTCGGGCCGTTTTTTTCATTTGTCACCATCTTGCTGATCATTGCGGAACCTTGCCGGAATGCCGGTAAATATACATTGGGTGATATCCTATCGCTTCGTTCAAGCTCAAAGGTTGTGCGCGGGACTGCTGCCATTTCCGCGGTAGTTGTGTCGACATTTTACCTGCTTGGGCAGATGGTCGGTGCCGGCAAACTTATGCAGCTTCTTCTCGGTATCCCCTATAACGTATCGGTTGTTGGTGTCGGCACACTGATGATCGTGTACGTAACTTATGGTGGCATGAAGGCAACCACCTGGGTGCAGATTATCAAGGCCTTTCTCCTCATGCTGAGCGGCCTGGCTCTCACTTTACTCCTGCTCTGGAAATTCGGCTTCAATATGCTTGCCTTCTACGATGCAGTAGCTCTCAGTCCGAATATTCAGGAACATGTGCGTGGACTTATGAAACATGCCACCCCGGTTGCCGGTTTTGATTATGGGCAGCGTTTTCTGGAAACCGGACTGCTGCTCAAGGATCCCCTTGACCAGATTTCCCTCGGTATTGCGTTTGCAATCGGTGCAGCCGGTCTGCCACACATCATGATGCGTTTCTTCACTGTTCCGGACGCCAAGGCAGCACGAAAAAGTGTTGTTATTGCAATGGTTCTGATCGGCATATTCATGCTCATGGTAACGATCATCGGATTCGGGGCAGCGCTGTATATAACTCCTCAGCAGATTATGGCTGTTGACAAGGGCGGTAATATGGCAGCGCCCATGATTGCACAATACCTTGGTGGCGGAGTCGGCTCGATTAGTGGCGATCTTCTGATGGCATTTGTCTGTGCGGTGGCATTCTCCACCATCATTGCAGTCGTCTCAGGCCTCATATTGGCGGTCTCGGCCGCGGTGGCGCACGATTTTTACGTAAATATTATCAAGGATGGCAAATCCGATCAGCGTCAGCAGGTCAAGGTCGCCAAAATTGCCGCGGTTGTGGTGGGAGGAATAGCAATTTTATTAGGTATCGCCTGTGAAAAGCAGAACATTGCTCACTTGGTAGTACTCGCTTTTGCCGTGGTTGCCTCCAGTAACTTTCCGGTTATCCTGTTTTCGCTGTTCTGGAAACGCTTTAATTCCGGCGGTATTGTTTGCGGTCTCGTTTTCGGAGCTCTATTTGCAATCGGGGTCGTTCTTGTGTCACCTACGATGACCTATCCGAAAAAGATTGCTGCCGATGCTAAAAAGATTGTGGATGTGATGGAGAAAAAACAGGTTGAAGGAGTTGTGCTTGCAGAAAACGAAGTGAAGGCATTGGAAAAGGCACGGGTCGATTATTCAAAAAATAGGGACGGAAAGTCTTTGGTAGGTCTTGATGCGCCGCTATTTCCGCTCAAAAACCCCGCCATACTCTCTGTCCCGGTTGGTTTTCTGGCCGCGATACTGGGTACCTTCCTGTTTGGCAATCGGCGTGAGGAGGAAATGTTTGACGAACTCTTCATCAGGCAGAATACCGGCTATAACATTTCCGAAGCAACCGACCACTGATCGGATAGCGTAGCGGCTTCAATAAACTGGTAAAGGTGTATTGCCAGCCTCTCCCGGAAACGGTGATATGAAAAAATAGATGTGCTGACAATATAGTTTATAACCGCTACCGATTAAGTTCGGGAGCCAACCCATCTGAAGGAGAGTACCAATGTTAACAAAAGCATTCATTCCGTATCGTGGTTACTACAGCACCCCTTTTGCCAAGTGGCAGGGCAGCCTGTCCAACGAGAACTCAATTGCATTTGGCGCCGCCACCAGCAAACGTTTCCTGGAGAGTAAAGGGTGGGACCCGAAGACAATCGAATACGTACTGGTTGGCAGCACCGTCTACCAGCAGTCCTGGTTTTACAGCGGTCCTTGGGCCGCCGCCATGCTGGGGGCTGAAAATTCCCCCGGTGTCCTCGTATCTCAAGCTTGCTCCACCGCCGCCTTTTCCCTGCACCAGGCCGGTCAGGGAATCGAAACCGGCATGTTCGAAAACAGCTGGTGCCTGCTGGCCGACCGCTGCTCCAACGGTCCCCACTCTGTCTGGCCCAACCCCAATGGGCCCGGCGGCAAACCGCTGGCCGAAGACTGGTTCATGGACAACGTCAACAAAGACCCCTGGGCCGGCCAGGCCATGATCCAGACCGCCGAAAACGTCAGTAAGGAATTCGGCATTACCCGTGAGGAATGCGATGCTCTTACTCTTCGCCGCTATGAACAGTACCAGGATGCTCTGGCCAATGACCGGGAGTTCCAGAAACGCTACATGTTCTCCGCCGAAGTGCAGATCTCCAAAAAGAAAACCATCACCCTCGAAGCTGACGAAGGGGTCATGGTTACCACCGCAGAAGGACTGGCCGGCCTGCGTCCGGTCCTGCCCGACGGCGTTCACACCTTCGGCGCCCAGACCTTCCCGGCCGACGGCAACGCCGGCATCTCCGTCACTACCCGTGAGCGGGCCAAAGAGATGAGTGCCGACAAGAACATCGAAGTCCAACTGCTCTCCTTCGGCTACGCCCGCACCAAGAAAGCCCACATGGCCGCTGCCGTTGCACCTTCGGCCCAGATGGCCCTCGATAAAGCCGGCATCAAGGTCAGTGATCTGGCTGCTGTCAAGACCCACAACCCCTTTGCCGCTAACGACATCGCCATGGCCAGAACCTTGGGGCTGGATCTCAACAGCATGAACAACTACGGTTCCTCGCTGATCTACGGCCATCCCCAGGCCCCCACCGGCGCCCGTCTGATGATCGAAGGCATTGAAGAATTAGTCATGAAAGGTGGCGGATACCTGCTCTTCTCCGGCTGCGCTGCCGGCGATACCGCCGCTTCAATCGTCATCAAAGTGAACTGATACCTGCAATATAAAAAATTAAATTATTAAGGAGAGACTCAATGACCCCGGAAAAGAAACTTTATCCATCCTACTACAACCCCTACCTGGTGCAGACCGACCGTCCCATCCCGGACGAGATGGCAGTGATCGGCGCCGGCCACATCGGCCCGGATATCGCCTACTACCTGAGGACCGGGGCACCGGACAAGAAACTCTATCTGGTGGATGTGGCCGAAGAACCTCTCAAAAAAGCCGAGAAGCGCTTCCAGTCCTACGCCCAGAAAGGGCTCGACCGCAAGAAGATGACCCAGGAACAGGCCGATCAGATCCTGGGCAACATAGTCTACACCACCGACTACAGCCAGCTCAAAAACTGCGGACTGGTGATTGAAGCCGCCACCGAAAACCTTTCCTTGAAACGGAAGATCTTCGCCCAGCTGGAAGAGGTCGTCGACGAGAAATGCGTACTGACCTCCAACACCAGCGGTATCCCGGCCCAGCAGATCTTCAGCGGCATGAAACACCCGGAACGCTCCACCATCACCCACTTCTTCGCTCCGGCTTGGCGCAGTATGGCAGTGGAAGTTATCAACTGGGAAGGTGCCAGCCGGGAACTGCTCGATTACCTGATCTGGTTCTTCGCCAACACCGGCAAAGCCCCGGTAGTCACGGACAACGTCTTTTCCTTCTTGCTGAACCGGGTCTTTGAAAACTGGACCAACGAAGCCGCCTACCTGGTGGACCGTGCCACCACCTATCAGGTAGACGCGGTCTGCGAAGAATTCGTCGGCGCCGGTCCCTTCTTCGTACTCAACATGGCCGGCGGAAACCCGATTACCTTCGAATCACAACATCGCCGCACCGCTGAGCGGGCCTGCTACGCCCCATCACCGGTCCTGCTCTCCGTCGACAAATGGAACGTCGCCAAACCGGGCACCAAAATTGAAGTAGCAGAAGACCTTAAAGAATGGATCCGTGATCGCATGATCGGCCTGGTCTTCTCCCAATGCTTCGACATTGCCGACCGCAACATAGGCACCCGGGAAGACCTCAATTTCGGCAGTCTGATCGCCCTCGGCTTCAAAAAGGGCGTCTTTGACATCATGGAGGAGATGGGTGAGCGGGAAGTGGAACGGATAATGGCCGCTTGTGCCAAAGAGCGTCCCGGCTTCCCCCAGGCTAAAAAGCCGATCGCTGACTACCTGGATTTCCCCCGTGATATCCTGGTGGATGACAAAGACGGCGTCAGAATCATCACCATCCGTCGTCCCCAGGTTGCCAACTCCCTGGGGGGCGGCACCTGTGACGAAATCCTCAAAGAACTCAAAAAAGGCGCAGACGATCCAGCTGTCAAAGGCTTTATCATCACCGGCTACGGCACCAAAGCCTTCTGTGCCGGGGCCGACATCGGCGGCTTCATCGCCACCATCGACAACCACACCGCCGGGGTCAACCTGGCCCGCGGTAACTCGGAAGTACTGCACTTCATGGACAGAATGGACAAACCGGTCGTGGCCGCTGTTAACGGCCTGGCCATGGGTGGCGGGGTGGAAGTGGCCCTGCGTTGTCACAGCCTGGTGGCCGACTCACAAGCCTTCTTCCAACTGCCAGAGATCACGCTGGGAATCCTGCCCGGCATGGGTGGCGCGGTAATACCCTATCGCAAATGGCCCCATGCCTCCGAGACGTTCAACGCCATGATCGGTGAAGCCAAGCGCCTGACCGTCAAAGAGGCAAAAGAAATCGGCATCGTCGCCAAAGTCACCAATGGCTATATCGAAATGATCGAAGCGGCCATTGACGAGGTCAACCGTCTGGTGGGGAAGGTGCCACGCATCAGCGATAAACCGGTGCAGATTGCCGAATTCAAGGTTTCGGACGCACCCATGTCCGGCAAGCTCCCCTTGAGCAAAGAGGCGATCTCCATCGTCGCCCGAGTGATCAATCAGGCTGCTGCTGTCGATTCACTGGAAGCCGCTCTGGAGATCAACTACCAGGGCAGCGGCGACATCTCCTGTATCGACGCATCCAAGGAAGGGGTGTTTGCTTTCCTGGAGAAACGCAAGCCGGATTTCAAAAAATAAGTCATCTGGATACCTGCAAACACGTACTCCATAGGAGATTTACATGAAAAGCAACCTTCTGAACGGCGGTGAGTTTTTATTAGCCGACTGCGCCGGCATGGAAATATTTTCACCTGAGGAATTTACATCCGAGCAGAAACAGATAGCGGAAACCACTGAAGAGTTCATGAAGAAAGAGGTTTTCCCGAATATTGATCGGATAGAAGACAAGGACTTTGAGTTCGTTGTGGAAAAGTTACGTCAGTGTGCTGATCTGGGTCTTTTCCTGGCGGAGATCCCCGAGGAGTACGATGGTCTCGAACTGGAAAAAACCACCAATATGTTGATGATCGAGAAGGTTGCTCCGGCAGCTTCTTTTTGCATGGCATTCAGCGGCCATACCGGCATTGGAATCCTGCCGATGGTCTATTACGGAACACCGGACCAGAAGGAACGCTACCTAGGAAAACTTTCCTCGGGAGAGTGGTTCGGAGCCTATGCACTGACTGAGCCGGGCTGCGGCAGCGATCCACTGAGCGCCAAAACCACTGCTACCCTGACTCAGGATGGACGCCATTACATGTTGAACGGCGTCAAACAATTCATTACCAATTCGCGTTTCGCCGATCTCTTCACCGTGTTCGCCAAGATTGACGGTAAACACTTTTCCGCCTTCCTGGTTGAAAAAGGTTTTGTAGGGTTTACCGTTGGTGACGAGGAAAAGAAGATGGGGCTTAAAGGTTCCTCAACTACGCAGCTTTTTCTGGATCACGTTATGGTGCCGGTTGAAAACCTGCTGGGGGAACCTGGCAAGGGGCACAAGATCGCCTTCAACGTGCTCAATGTGGGACGATTGAAGGTGGCAACACAGTCGTTGGGTATGGGCAAGGCTGCTTTGGCCGAGGCTGCTTCCTATGCAACGGAACGGAAGCAGTTCGGTAAACCGATCGGAGAGTTCGGTGCCATCAAGGAGAAACTCGCTGACATGACAGCAGCCACCTTTACTTCCGAATCGGTGATTTATCGTGTTGCCGGTCTACTGGACGGCCGAATCGCGCAGCTGGATAAATCCGGCACGGATTATTACGAGCGCTACCAGAAGGCGATCGAGGAGTATGCAGTCGAGTGCGCCATCGCCAAGGTTTTCTGTACCGAGCAGCTTGACATGGTGGTTGATGAAGCCGTCCAGATCCATGGCGGTTATGGCTACATTAGCGAGTATGCCGTGGAACGCTACTATCGTGATTCGCGCATTCAGCGGATATTTGAAGGAACCAACGAAATCAACCGTATCCTGATCCCGACCATGCTCTTCCGCAAGGCTGACAGTAATGGCAGTGTTCTCTGGGATCTGGTCGAAAAGGCCCGGTCAGGAGCAGCAACCGATACAGCCTATGCCGGCGAATTTGGCCAAGCGGCCGCAACCATTGCCAGGCTCAAACAGCTGCTCCTGACACTGCTTAGTGCTGTCGACTCAGCCAAAGACCATCAGGAAGTGTTATTGGCAATTGCCGATCTGGTAATCAATATCTTTGCTCTGGAAAGCGCTGTTCTAAGGGCGAGCAAAACTATTTCGTCCGCCAGCGAAACAAAAAAACAGATCCTCAAGGCTGCAGTCAAGGTTATTACCTTCGATCTGGCAGGCAAGTGTCAGCTTGCAGCATCAAGATGCTGCGCGTATACTCTCGCGGGAGACGCCCAGACCGCCATGCGCAAGATTGTTTCAGATCTGACAGACTTTCAAGTCGAGGAATTGCTTGAGGCCAAACACCTGCTCGCAGGAGCTTCAAAAGAGTCCGGCAGGTATTGTTTCTAAACATAAATAGTTAGGAGTTGCAAATGTCTGAATGCAGATATTGTGGTAATACGGCAAATGCAGGCGAACCGTGTATCAGTAGTCCAACCGGGGTGCATCTCGTTTATATCCCAGGCAAATGCATTCATTGCGGAGTGAAGGCAAAAGCTGGAGGAGCTTGTATCCATAGTCCGGCGAAGGTTCATGTTGTAGATGCAGGGCCTCAAAAATGCATTTATTGCGGAGAAAGTGCAAGAGAGGGGACACCCTGTATAAAAAGCCCTACTCATGGCCATGTTTTGGGGCGAAATATTGACTGAAGTCATGCCAAAAGTTCAAGGAATAACATCCACAAGGTTATTTACAGTTCTGCGCCGGATCGGCTTTGGCGAATGCGATGCGGCTCGAATCTACAAAACCCCTCGGGCGATCGATATTGCCATTGAGGCTCTTGATGCCTGGTTCGAAGCTGTACTGGAAGTTTCCTGGGCGACCCTGATCACACGTCACGATCTTGATGTATCTTTTGTCCGCATTGCATGTGAATACCTTCGACCGGTAACCGCCAGTCAATCGGTCCAAGTCTGCATACGTGCTGTCAAGGCCGAGGCAAGCACGATTACCTTTACGGCAACCGCTGCGAATACCGCCAACCAGCCCTGTTTCCGCGTCACCCTTGTCACAAGTTTCATCAACCGGACTGCCACCATGCCAATTCCGGTCCCATCAGAATTTCTTCATACCATCGAACAGTACCTGTCAGCATGCACGGATGAGGGCAGGGTGCTCCAGGGCGGCCACCATGCCGTGCGGGAAGCGGAATATCAAGACCAGAGTGACGCCGTCCGCTACCCTGTTAAGTTGAAGCAGGCCGAAGCACCATTTGTTCAGCAACACCGCATTGTCTATGGCGAATGTGGTCTGTCGGGCAGGGTTTATCCACCTCGGATCTATGATATTGCGCTGGAAGCCGTTGGAGAGTGGTATGAACGGATCATCGGCATAACATGGCTGCAGCAGTGCATTAATTTAAAAGGGCAGCCGTTTGTGGATATCAACTGCCTCTACCTGCGTGATATTGTGCCGGGCCTGTTGCTCAATATCGTGGTAAAGGTCAAGCACCTGGGCGCTGCCAGTATCGTATATTCGGTTGTTGGTTACGATGATTCAGGCTTGCCATATTTCGATGCACAGCTGGCGGCCTGTTACATTAATGAATCCAGCGGAGTTTACAAGCCGACTCCCTTTCCTGAAGATTATCGCAGACGAATTCTGGCTTATCAGGAACTCTGTCGGGACCTGGATTGATTTATTCAATTTTTACAGGTCGCGCGGGGTGATGCTGCCCGCGTTTTTCCTGCCAAAACTAAACCGCTCTTGACGTCGGGTTCGTACGCCAGTTATCATCCAATCCGCTGCGCATAATTAATTCATCCAGGTTCGTCAGTTTGCCCTGAGGGAGATACTCAAATGCAGGTCAGTGAATTCATGCTTCCCACGATGGTTCGAATGTGTCCCAGTGACAGCATACGTACTGCGATAAGCCTTTTGAAAAGCTCTAAGCTTAATGGCATCCCTGTTGTAGACGATGGGGGGAAACTGGTTGGTTTCTTTTCCCGCTCGAATCTTCTGGATTGCCTGCTTCAGGATACAAGTATCGATACCGCAATTGATGAGTATTATATAAGGGATGTGGTCCAGTTGCCTGAAGATACATCGTTTAAGGGTTTGGATGAATTGACCGGCTGGCTGCAGGGCTGCAAAGTCGGACAAACCGTTGTGGTCAACAAGGCCCGGGAGCCTATCGGCATTGCAACCCAGGCGGTTACGGTAATTGAACTTCTGGATCGTACGGATTATCTCTACAAGGAACTGGCAAGTGTAATCGAGAATGTGCCGGCCGGTATCGTAGCAACCAATGAAAAAGGATTTGTCTCTATGGCAAATCAGTACGCCAAGGTTTTTTTGAAGGACCTGCGGACAGGAAAACAGATCAGTGACTGTATCCATGAGCTTAAAGACGACTTCTCGTCCATTGTCAACGGTGCCTGGATTGCGCCCCGCAAGATTAAACACGGTACTCTGAAACTGATCGTCTCGGCGGTTCCGGTTGCTCAGAATTCAAAGAACAAGGGAGTCATTTTTGTTATACAGGACCTGACCGACGTTGAAGGAGTTGCCCATGAGCTGGAAACTGTCAAAGAGCTTAAGACAACTCTGGAAACAGTTTTGGAGGTTGCTTATGAAGGTGTGGCGGTACTGAATGAGCAAGGCCGGATCACGTTGGCCAATGCGCGTTTCTGCAATAAACTTGGAAAGTCGAGAGAGCAGGTCGTCGGGCAGAACATAAACAGATTCATACCTGTGACAGATAATACAATCGCGCTGAAGGTACTGGAAATCAATGGGAAGCCGTGTGTCATCTCCGCCTTGCCCATAACAAAGGAAGGCAATATAAAAGGTTTCGTGATAAAAATTTACGAGGATCTGGACCAGCTGACGGATGTAATGCAACAGCTGCATCGGCTGAATATGCAGCTGGATTACTATAAAGACGAACTTTATAAGGCTAACGGTACCAGTTATACGATCAGCAGTATCGTCTGCAATGACGAGCGGATTGCCACATTGAAGTCACAGGTGCTTCAGGTCGCGAAAAGCAGTTCAACGGTATTGATCACAGGTGAAAGCGGTACAGGCAAGGAGCTGTTTGCCCACTCGATACATAATGCTTCAATCAGGCGCAAGGAACCTTTCATAAAGGTGAACTGTTCGGCTATACCGGCTGAGCTTGCCGAAGCTGAGCTGTTCGGGTATGAGGAAGGTTCTTTCACCGGAGCGCGCAAACAGGGCAAACCGGGTAAGTTTGAACTGGCTGACGGCGGTACGATTTTCCTTGATGAAATCGGCGATATGCCAATCATGCTGCAAAGCAAGCTCCTGAGAGTCATCCAGGAAAAAGAGATCGAAAGGGTTGGGGCGGTTAAAGCCCGCAAGGTGGACGTCAGAATTATTGCTGCCACCAACAAGGATTTAAAACGACTGGTTGTTGAAGGCAGTTTCAGGGAGGACCTGTATTTCAGGATAAATGTTGTGGAATTGATTATTCCGCCTCTTCGTGAACGAAAACCGGATATTCCTGTTCTGGTGGATTATTTTATTCATAAGTACAATAACCTGTTTTCCAAGAGAGTTGAGGGAGTGTCTCCGGCAGCGTTGGAATCATTGGTCAACTACAATTGGTCAGGTAATATCAGAGAGCTGGAAAACATCATCGAAAGAATGCTCAATTATAAAGAAGCCGGTGTGATAAGCATTCAGGATGTTCCCAGGGAAATCAGGCGTGAGGTAAAGTCTTCTGTTCTTACCGGGCAGAGCCTGGCTAATATCGAGCAGGAAGCGATCCAGGCGGCCTTGCGTGACGCTGATGGTAATAAATCCAAGGCAGCGCGATTGCTGGGTATCAGCAGGTCCAAGCTGTATGAAAAACTTTCCGCTAGTTAGGGTGCGGTGGACGTACGACCACGCCAGACTGGCTAAATTCACCAGCGGTTATTCCGTCTGCCAAAACCGCTGTAATCCTGCCTGCAATTCAATTTCCCATCAAAACAAAATCTTAGTTACCCCTCTTCTGTAAAATATTCACAAACCCATGTTCAATCGAAGCAGTCTCCAATCTTGTCATATATTCGATCGATGTCTAATTCCAATTCCAAATCAAAGCGCCTTCTTCGTTGATTCGTCTTCGGCTCCTCGACATACTGCTTGTATGCCTTCGCTGCTTCAATCCTAGTTTCAAAATAAACGTATATCTCCAAAGTGGAGTGGAAGGTCAGGTATGCGAACTGTCTGATAAACATACAAGTGTTTGTATTCCGGTCATACGGCATGTTTTTAATGACTTGGATGTAAACTCATAAAGATCAATATATTAAGCTTGTTACAATAGGTTTTGTAATCATGTGATGTGCTGTTGGGTCTTGGCACGTTTATTGATAGAAGTATGTAATCTTTAAAACAATGTTATTAGTTTTTGTGACTGGCTGTTAATGATGATTTATTATACGAGTGTTAGTGAAGTGTTTCAGGCAACTACTATTCAATAATAAGCGGCCAATATGCTTTTTGCAGGATTAATTTGTTGTTTGCGAATTGTGGTGATTCTCTAAAGAACATCGCAATTTTTAAAACATCGTATTTATTATTTGATTGACAGTGAATGGGTAATGCGGTACCAGTATGCTTGATTTGAAGCTGTCATAAAATATAAGTGGTGTGTCTCTGACCACCAGCCTTCCGGTTGGTATTAGCCTGGTCCAGTTTTCTGATGAAAAATACAATTTATGAGTCGTTGAATCAGGCATTACAAAAAGGGGGAGGCAATGAAAGAGCCGCTGAATCTCGGAGAACAGTTTGAACGTGAAGAACGCCTGTCGTATGACCCGTTTACCGTAACGGATGAGTTTGGTCCGGTCGGCAATTTTTTGCTGGCAGTAGCCAGAAAGCTGGCCATGGTCGGTGGCCTGGTTTTAGTGGGTCTGGTCGTCATGTCACTGATTTCCGTTGTCGGCCGCAAGCTGTTCAGCTTTGCCGTGCCGGGAGACGTGGAGGTGTTGCAGATGCTGGCCGCGGTAGCCGGTTCTATGTTCTTTGCCTATTGTCACCTGATCCAGGGTGACGTCAAGGTCGACTTTTTCACCCACAACATGACCCCCTGGAAGATCGCCTTTCTTGATTTCTTCGGTTCTTTGACGGTCGGCCTGTTCGGAGCAATCATCGCCTGGCGGACCGCCGCCGGAGCGCTCTCGCTCAAGGCAGTCGGTGAATCCTCCGCCATCCTGGCCTGGCCGGTCTGGATACCCCAGGCACTGATGGTGCCCGGTTTTATAATGCTGGCAATTGCCGGATTTTACATGAGCGGCCATAAACTGAGACAGGCTGTGTTGGGGGTGCTTAAATGAGTGGTAT
>JBBQCH010000048.1:0-19949 GCA_038318485.1 Geobacterales bacterium | reverse complement strand
TCGTTCGTAAAGGATGTCAGGGCTTTTCTTGACCGGCATCAAAACGGAGCGGGAATCCTGCTGGATGCCGAGCGACGACTGAATGTGTTGCGGCCATCAGAAAGACGATAACAAACCTGAAACATCGAAAAAAGACCTCCGAAGATGAATCTACGGAGGTCTTTTTTTGAGGTAATATCAGGTTACAGCCGGTTCGGCGGTCGGTTTTTTCTTTCTTCTGCGTCGTTTGTTCTTCTCAGCGTCATCTCCGGTTGTCGATTCTGTCGAAGGCGGTTTGACTTCTACCTGAGGTTTTGGTTTTGACGGACGTGCCGCCGGTCGACGGCTGCTGTCCGGAGTGCGGCTGCCACCCGGTTTGTCACGTTTCAGATCCTGAACCCGCTTTGGCCTCGCTGTCCTGACATAGTCGTTGACAAAAAGATCGTCATCGGCCCATTCGGTAGGAATCTTGCTTTTAATATATTCTTCAATGGCCTCGATAAAGAAGGCTCCATCCTCATCGGCCAAAGATATGGCCTTGCCTTCGGCGCCGGCCCTGGCTGTGCGGCCGATGCGGTGGACGTAGTCCTCGCAATCCTGTGGCAGGTCATAGTTGATTACGTGCGAAACTCCGTCGATGTGCAGCCCGCGAGATGCGACATCGGTAGCGATCAAAATCGGCAGTGAACCGTCCCTGAAATCTTCCAGGATTTTCATGCGCTTGCGTTGCTCGACATCACCGGAGATGACACGGCAGGGAAAGCCGTTGGCGTTGAGAAGGTTGTGAAGGTGTTCTGCTTCGCGTTTGGTGTTCATAAAGATCATTGTACGTTCCATGCCGTCACGCCGCAGCAGACCCAGTAATAAAGGGAACTTTTCCTTGCGGGAGCAATGGAACAGAAGCTGTTCTACCCGTTCGGCAGTCATGCTTTCCGGAGTGACTGAGACCTTTATAGGCATATTCATGAATTCGTAAGCCAGTTCCATTACACGCGCATTGAGCGTGGCTGAGAACATCAGATTCTGGCGCTTGTCGAAAGGTGGCATGCGCCGAAGAATAAATCGCAAATCGGCAATGAAACCCAGATCAAACATGCGGTCGGCCTCATCTATTACCAGCATTTCGATCCCTTTCAGGCTGTAGATCTTCTGCTTCAGGTAATCAATCAGGCGTCCGGGTGTCCCCACTATTACATCTGCTCCATCCCGCAGAGCATTCTTTTGCTTCATATAATCCACACCGCCGTAAATGGCCTGAATTGTCAGTCCGCAGTGTGCGCCCAATAACTGGGCGTCAGCTTCTATCTGAACAACCAGTTCGCGGGTAGGGGCTAGAATGAGTGCTCGCGGTCGGCATCCGGAATCTTTGCCCGAAAGTAATCTGGTGAAAAGGGTGATCAAGAAGGCGGCTGTTTTGCCGGTTCCGGTCTGGGCCTGACCTGATATGTCCGTTCCCCCCAGTGTTATCGGCAGGGTTTGCTCCTGAATAGGTGTGCAGGTTGTGAAACCGGAATCGGCTATACCGCGCAGAACCTGCTCGGGAATGTTGAGTTCAGCAAATTGCATAAAATCCTCTATTGAACAAATTGTTTATTATACTTTAACACCATATACTTTGGCATCTGGTCTGGCAATCTAAACATGATAGCACAGTTGGTAACCTGCCATAAGTACTTACCAGAAATGCTTTGACAAAGAGGAGACCCTTCCTTTAGTATGGCTCGAATTTACATTAAGGATACTATAACGATGCAGGCCGCACTTAATCTAATCGGCGACGATCTCATTCTCGTCGAAAAACAGTTTCGCAAAGACTTGGAATCAGACGTTCCCCTTATCCGCAAGGTTGGTGAATACGTTCTGTCCAGTGGCGGGAAACGCGTTCGTCCGGCTCTTCTGCTCTTGGCATCCCGCTTGTGCGGCTATTCAGGCAATAAGGCGGTTCCTCTGGCAAGTGTGGTTGAATTTATCCATACCGCAACCTTGCTGCATGACGACGTTGTGGACAGTGCCACGCTAAGGCGAGGTATTGCCTCTGCAAACACTCTGTGGGGTAATGAAGCCTCTGTACTCGTTGGAGATTTTCTCTTTTCAAAGTCTTTTTCGCTGATGGTAGGTGTGGGTAGTCTGGATATTCTGCGGATTCTTTCGGATGCCACCACCGTTATTGCAGAGGGCGAAGTAATGCAACTGCTTTGCACTGGTGATATCGATCTGACTGAAGAACGCTATATCGGAGTAGTACGTTCCAAAACAGCCATCCTGATGTCGGCAGCTTGTGAAGCTGGAGCTGTTCTGGGTGGCGCATCCATTGAGCAGCAACAAGCTCTGGCTGAATTCGGTATGGATCTGGGGATTGCCTTTCAGTTGATGGACGACACTCTCGATTATATTGCCACCGAAGAAGAGTTCGGCAAATGTATCGGTCATGATCTGGAAGAGGGCAAGATAACGCTTCCTCTTATCCATACCTTGCGCCAATGTACGGATGCTGAGAGGTCCGTCATCGAAGCTGTCATTGATAAAGATGAAATGTCGCTGGATGAATTCCGGCACGTATCAGGGATTGTCAAACATTATGGCGGTATAACCTATACGACAGATGCGGCAAAACGCTACATTACAAATTGTGTGACACACCTGGAAATGTTTGACGCCGATCCGGTGCGGGATGCCTTGATCCGGTTGGCTGACTATGTGGTAACTCGCAACAAGTAGCCCTGACATCCTAAGCCTGTGGATACAGTGAATAACACCGGAGGTCTCATGAAACGGATAATTTTTCTTTTGGCGGCTTGTATGCTTCTGTCCCTGACAGCCTGTAACAAGTCTTCGGAGTCGGTCAAGACAGGCTCAGTTGCCAAGGAAAAAAGTTCGGCACCGGACATAAAGGTTATTTCAATTGCTGACGGAACACCTGTTAAATTGTCGTCATTGAAGGGTAAAGTGGTTCTGCTTAACTTCTGGGCCACCTGGTGTCCCCCTTGTCGTGAAGAGATACCCTCAATGATGAAGCTTAACAGCTCAATGAGTGGCAAACCATTTCAGATGGTTGCGGTATCAATTGATGAGGGAGGGAAATCCGCCGTCGAATCGTTTTTCAAAGAGACCGGTTTTGTACTCCCAACTTACTTTGATCCGGATGGAAGCGCATCAAAAGCATATGGCATAACTGGTGTCCCAGAATCATTCGTGATTGACAAGGATGGTATTCTGGTTAAAAAAGTTATTGGCGGCCTTGCTTGGGATTCGTCTGAAGTAGCAACATTTCTGGAAGGTTTGATGAAGTAGCCTTACTTATGAATAGTCATGATGTAACTTATATAGGCGCTTTTGTTGCCGGATTGCTTTCATTTCTTTCACCGTGTGTATTGCCGCTGATACCATCCTATATTACATATATTACCGGTCTTTCTTTTGCAGATTTGCAGGCGGAGCATCCTTCACATATAGTCCGCCTTAAAACCATCCTTCATTCACTCTTTTTTATCCTCGGTTTTACTGTTGTCTTTGTTCTTCTGGGGGCTTCCGCAACCTTCATCGGATCTTTTCTAAGCCATAACGCCACTATTATCAGAAAAGTAGGTGGTGTTCTGCTGGTTATTCTTGGCGTTCATGTTACCGGAATCATGCCCCTGAGGTTTCTTCTGGGAGAAAAACGGGTTTCCATCAAGCACAAACCCTCCGGTTATGCGGGCAGCTTTCTGGTCGGGATTGTATTTGCAGCCGGCTGGACACCTTGTATCGGTCCAATTCTGGCTGCGATACTGGCCATCGCTGCCACAGAGGAGAGTGTCTACCAGGGAGTCATATTGCTATTTCTGTACTCCCTGGGTCTCGGCGTTCCTTTTTTCCTCTCCGCTTTGGCGATGCACCAGTTTCTTGATGCTTTCAAACGATTTAAAAAGTACATCAGATTATTTGAGGTCATTACCGGCATTTTCCTGATGATCATCGGTTTACTGATATACTCCAACTGGTTGTCTCGCCTGTCCGGCTATGCCACAATCCTATTTAAAGGATTTGAATGAAACCCCACCTGTCACGTCATTCCATACAACTTGCAGTTTCTCAACTGGTAGTAACCGAAGCTTTTTACTCAGGCATTCTGGATTTGCCGGTGCGTCGGTCATTAACCGCTCAGGGAGCACCGGATCATCTTGTTATTGACATGGACGGGATTTCGATTATCTTTGTGGAGGAATCAGATGTAGTCAAAGCTCACCCGGTGCTGGTGCCACGTTTCAGCATGTTTCCGCGCGGTATAGGTGTGACGCTGCATTTTGAAGTCACTGATATCGAAGATATCAGTGACGCCATTCTGGAAGAAAACCTGGAAATACTCTATCCGCTTGAGATAAAACCTTACGGAGTCAAAGAAATGTGGTGCTTTGACCCGGACGGATATTTGGTCGTTCTGGATGAGCTGGTTCAAACAAGAAAAAAGGCCGGGCAATAACCCGGCCCTAATTTATTTCTTTTCATTTTCCTTCTTTTCTTCCCGCGCCGCGGGAGAACAGGTGTTAGACATTCAGGTCTGAATACCCATCTTGGGCAGAATATATTTATTGACCACAAACCAGATTACCAAGATACCAAGTAACATTAAAATATCTCGCATCACAACCTCCTTCCCTTGCAGCCTTAGTTAATCATCTTTCCTGATTCTGACCACCTGGCTGACTCCCGGCATGGCTTCAATTTCGTGATCATTCAGAGTACTTGTGTCTCCAATTACTCCGATTATGGTGCGATTGGCACCGGTTGACTGGTGAATATCAAAATCATGATTGATCAGGTATTCCTTGATAGCATCAAGAGCTTCTTCCTCAGCATGTTGCCTCATTATTATCAGCATATTATCTTTTCTCCCTTAATCTTCTTCTTTATGTGACATGATGCGTTCCAATCGGCGTGACTCATCCACGACGCGCTCAAACATCCTGACGATGGCTTCATCGTCCAGCGGTCCAGGGTTGTCTTCCTTCATTCGGTTGAAGATCCGCTTTTCACGGGCCGGATCAAATACCGGAAGATTCAACTCCTTCTTGGCATGGCCGATCTCCAGAGCCAGACGGGCGCGTTCATTGAAGATGCGCAGCAGCACATCATCCAACAAGTCAATTCGTTTTCGTATCTCATTTATTTCCATTTAAAGCCTCATGTTTTCATAAATGTGAATGGACCGATCGCTGAATATTCAAAATATAGCTTTTCCAGTACATCGTGGTCTTATCGGATTCCTGTTTTAAAACATCTTCTTAATAAAGCTGTCCTTTTTACCGTTTAAATCATCCCGTTCCGGGTAGTCGATGGTGTAGTGCAATCCCCGCGATTCTTTACGCATCTGGGCACAGGTCACGATCAGTTCAGCCACTGTGGATATGTTGCGCAGTTCGATCAGATCGGATGTGATGTTGAAATTCCAGTAGTATTCCTCTATCTCACCCTGAATCAGCTTGATGCGGTTCATCGCCCTTGCCAGACGCTTGTCAGATCTGACGATGCCGACATAGTTCCACATGGTACGGCGGATCTCATCCCAATTCTGGGAAACAACAACCATCTCGTCGCTGTTGGTTGCGGTGCCGGTGTCCCAGACCGGAATGTCTCGCAGGTCGCGCTGCATCGATGTCATTGCTTCACAGGAATGCCGGAAGGCTCGGCCAGCATAGACAGCCGCTTCCAGCAGTGAGTTGCTGGCCAGTCGATTGGCACCGTGCAGGCCGGTAAAGGACGCTTCACCGATGGCGTAAAGACCGGGAAGATCGGTTTCACCGTTGGTATTTACAGAAATACCGCCGCACAGATAATGGGCGGCCGGCACAACCGGCAGCCAATCCTTGGTCATGTCCAGGCCAAACTCCAGGCAGGTTTGATAGATGTTTGGAAAACGGTTGCGGACAACATCGGCCGGTTCATGGGTGATGTCCAGAAAGACACAGTCGTCTCCGCTGGTCTTCATCTCGTTATCGATTGCCCTGGCAACGATATCACGCGGAGCCAGATCTCTCAGCTTGTGATATTTGTCCATGAAAGCGGTGCCATCACGACGTCGCAGGATGGCACCTTCACCGCGCACCGCTTCCGAAATCAGGAAAGACTTGGCCTGCGGGTGGAAAAGTGTGGTGGGATGGAACTGCATGAATTCCATGTTTGCCACTGTGGCACCGGCACGATAAGCCATTGCCACACCGTCACCCGAAGCAACGTCTGGGTTGCAGGTATAGAGATATACTTTTCCGGCTCCTCCACTGGCCAGCAGTGTGATCTTTGAAGAGAAAGTTACCACGCGGTCACTGTTTATATCCAGCGCATAGGCACCCAGGCAGTGGTTCTGTTCCTCCTGTGAACGTTCGGTCTGGCGTTGTTCGGTCTTGGCGGATGTGATCAGGTCAATGGCAATATGGTGTTCATAAACCTGGACATTGGGATGATTAAGTACGGCTTCCACCAGGGCACGCTCAATCTCACGACCGGTTATGTCCTCGGAATGCAGGATTCTCCTGGCGCTGTGTCCGCCTTCTCGTGTCAGATCATACTTTTCTCCGCTGGTGGTAAACTTGACTCCCCATTCAATCAGGTTGCGAATAGTTTGTGGGCCTTCTTCTACCACCAATCTAACAACATCTTCGTGACAGATTCCGGCCCCGGCTACCAGGGTGTCATCCACGTGAGCGTCAAAGGAGTCTTCTGATGAAAATACCGATGCTATCCCTCCCTGAGCATACTTGGTTGCAGACTCGGAAATATCACGTTTGGTAACAATGGCGACGCTGCCGTGGTTGGCTGCCTGGAGGGCAAATGAGAGACCGGCAATGCCGCTGCCGATGACCAGAAAATCACTTTCGATACGCATGGGTTGGCTTCCCTTCTTGGTTGTGTATACAGGAGTATGAATTATTGTCCTGTGCGCAGGTTTTGTCAAGCAGAGAGGGTAACTAGGGTCTGCAACAAAAAGATAATTATAATTGCCAGAACTCCTTTTTACCCTAATATCTTGTTGCTGTTAATCAAACAGATATTAGGGAGGTAGCTATGAACGACATACTTTCAAGTCTGGAACGAAAAAGGAATGGGCTAAATTGCAGTAGCTGTTCATGGCGAAATACAAACAGAAATAGATCGCATAGTCAGTCGGTACTGCAAAAAAAAGGCTGCAAACGGCAATTTTGATCTGGAAACCTTTGAAATGAGTATTCGCTCCAGTATGCACAATATCGGCTGTAACATACTGGAAACTCTCCTGGACGCCGATAGCGGTAGTCACCATGGTGTCCCATTACCTGTGAAAAATGCCATACAGAACTGTTTGTGAAGTATTCGGTGGGTGTTTGTTGACATATTCATCTAATGCTAGGCTGGGCTTTGTATTATGGATTTTTGGCAATGGATATGTAAACTGGTTCTCAAACAAATTGCATTATAAGAGCACTTTTAGTATAGTACGCAACTCTGTTTTCATAACCATTGCATGCTACAAGGATCCACCGATGAAAGAAATTCTCTCAGGCAATGAAGCCATAGCTCGAGGCGCTTATGAGGCTGGCTGTCTTGTGGCTTGTGCCTATCCTGGTACTCCTTCCACAGAAATTTTGGAAAGTGCTGTCAAGTACAAGGAAATTGACTCTTCCTGGGCTCCCAACGAAAAGGTTGCACTGGAGGTTGCCATTGGCGCCTCCTTTGGCGGTGGACGGTCTCTTTGTACAATGAAGCACGTCGGTGTCAACGTGGCAGCCGATCCGCTCTTCACTCTTTCCTATACCGGCGTCAGGGGCGGCCTTGTACTGGTAGTTGCCGATGATCCCGAGATGCATTCTTCCCAGAACGAACAGGACAGTCGCCACTATGCCCGTTTTGCCAAGGTGCCGATGCTGGAACCATCTGACTCGCAGGAGTGTAAGGATTTTATCCGGCTGGCATTCGAATTGTCTGAACAGTACGATACTCCGGTGATGCTCAGAAGCTGTACCCGCATTTCACATGGTAAATCTATTGTTGATCTGGGGGAGCGAGTCACCGATCTGCCGCTTCCGAAACTTGAAAAGAACCCCTCCAAGCTGGTCATGCTGCCGGGCAATGCCCGCGTTCGTCATCCGCTGGTCGAAGAAATGTTGCTGACACTTTCCAGAGATGGCTCTTCCATGTCCATCAACCGTTCCGAAATGCGTGACAAATCAATCGGTGTTATCACCTCCGGCGTTTGTTATCAGTATGTGCGCGAGGTCATGCCGAACGCATCGACTCTCAAGCTCGGCATGGTTAATCCGCTGCCGAAAGAGTTAATTCGCGAGTTTGCAGCCCAGATTGATAAACTGTATGTGGTCGAAGAACTGGACCCTTTCATTGAAGATCAGGTTAAAGCGATGGGAATCAGTGTCGTCGGCAAGGAGCTCACCTCTTTGTGTGGAGAATTGACCCCCGGTCGTCTGCGCAGGGCATTCGGACTACCGCAGGGCACCGTAACCGAAGCCGAGAAGTTGCCGGGGCGGCCGCCGAACATGTGTCCGGGGTGTCCGCACCGAGGAGTTTTTTTAGTACTAAACCAGCTCAAGGCCTACGTCACCGGCGACATCGGCTGCTACACGTTGGGGTTCCTGCCGCCACTCTCCGCCATGGATACCTGTGTCTGCATGGGAGCCTCGATCGGCATGGCCAACGGCGTGACCAAAGTAGTTCCCGATGAAGAGAAGAAAAAGGTTGTGGCTGTGATTGGTGATTCCACCTTCCTGCATACCGGTATCAATGGTCTGATGGATATGGTCTACAACAATTCGCCGGCCACGGTGGTCATACTTGATAACAGCATTACCGCCATGACCGGCCGCCAGGATAATCCGGCTTCGGGCTTTACCCTGATGGATTCTCCGACCAGCGCCATTAATCTTCCATTGCTCTGCAAGTCGCTGGGCGTGAAAAATATCCGCATCATCAACCCGCTTGATCTGGAAGAAACCCGGCGGGTGCTGGTGGAAGAGATGGAGCGTCCGGAAACATCGGTTATTATTACCAACAAGCCTTGTGTGCTGATTAAGCGCGAGGATGTTTTTCAAAAGGGTTCTGTCTATTGTGTTGACTCCGAAAAATGCAGCGGCTGCCGCACCTGTCTCAAGGTCGGCTGTCCTGCTATCGCGTGGATTCCGGCTGATGACGGCAGCAAAAAAGGTAAGGCCCACATCGACCCGTTGCTTTGCAACGGTTGCGATGTTTGTCGACAGCTTTGCAAGTTCGATGCGATCGGGAGTGAAATATGAACGGGCAGATCACTAATGTACTGTTGGTAGGAGTTGGCGGGCAGGGGATTCTGCTGGCTTCCGAAATACTTTCTGAAGCTGCCATGCTGGCTGGTTTTGAAGTCAAGAAGAGTGAAATTCACGGCATGTCCCAACGTGGTGGCAGCGTTGTATCACATGTCCGTTATGGTAAAGAGGTCTTCTCGCCGATCGTTCCGGAAGGGGAAGGGGACATACTGTTTGGATTCGAACTGATGGAAACCTGCCGTTCACTTCCGCTTTTGAAATCAGACGGCGCAGTGGTGGCCAATGATCTGAAAATTTCTCCTCCGTCGGTTCTGATAGGGCAGGAAGTTTATCCTGATGGTCTTGTGGAATTGATACAAGCGCAGTTCCCGGATTTTCTTCTGCTGGATGGCCAGTTGCTGGCCAGCCAGGCCGGTAATGTTCGTGCCGCTAACACGGTGCTGTTGGGCGCGGTTTCCAATCGACTTGACATTGCCGAGCAGTTCTGGGTGCAGGCGCTGGAAAAGATGGTTCCGTCCAAGGCACTGGAAGTAAACAAGAAGGCTTTTCTTATGGGAAGGGAGTATAAATGACACGTCTCGATGTGATTATTGCCGCCAATAAAAACTTTGTTAAGCCGAATGCTTTTACGCCGCTTCCTAAAGCACCCCAGAAACAGTTAGCCATTTTTACCTGCATGGACACCAGGCTGGTGGATTTTCTGGAACCAGCCATGGGACTCAAACGAGGTGAAGCCAAGGTTATCAAAAATGCCGGCAATACCATCGTGGATCCAATGTCCGGTACCATTATCCGCAGTCTGGTGGCCGGAATATTCATGCTGGGAGTTGACGAGGTCATAGTTATCGGACACAGGGACTGTGGCATGGCCCAGATTGATGCCGATTCGATCAAGCAGGATATGATCAATCGTGGTATTTCCCCCGATATCGTAGACATCCATATACCAGACCTGAAACAATGGTTGGGTATCTTTGCCCATCCGGTGGAAAACGTTGAACGCGTGGTTAAGATAATCAGGCATAACCCGCTGATACCGAAGGATGTTCCTATTCATGGCCTTCTGTTCTGTCCGGATGACGGCCACCTGGATGTAGTTGTGAACGGCTACACACAGGAAAGTTTTGCAGTCGGGTTGGTGGCGGAGCAGAGCCATGCCACTGGTGCTGGAACCTGTTGCATATAGATCTTTGAACGGCTTGAATCCTGATTGCTATAATTTGAGGTAATGCAGAATGTTTTTCAACGAGGAATTTGAAACTCTGCCACGGCTGGCACTTGAGGCGCTACAGCTGAAGCGTCTTCAGAACGTACTTGAACGTGTATATGCTAAAGTTCCGTTTTATAAGGCATCTTTTACCGCAGCCGGTATAAGCCCAGCAGACATAAAAAGTCTTGATGACCTGCAGCGTTTGCCCTTCACCACCAAGCAGGATATGCGTGATTCGTACCCGTATGACCTGTTTGCGGCTCCAATGGAGGAGATTGTTCGTATCCATGCCTCCAGCGGCACCACCGGCAAGCCGACCGTGGTCGGCTATACCCAGAATGACATCTCGATCTGGTCTGAGTTGATGGCCCGTTCCTTTGTAGCTGCCGGCGCCCACAAGGGTGACATCATTCACAATGCCTACGGATATGGCCTTTTTACCGGCGGCCTGGGGGCTCATTACGGTGCCGAGCGTCTGGGAGCGTCGGTTATTCCAATTTCAGGCGGTAACACCAAACGCCAGATCATGATCATGCAGGACTTCGGTTCAACTGTTCTGACCTGTACCCCATCGTATTCGCTCTTCATGGCTGAGGAGGCCAGTGCCGAAGGAGTGGATTTCGGGGATCTCAAGCTGAGAGTCGGTATCTTTGGCGCGGAACCCTGGTCAGAAGCGATGCGGGATGAAATTGAAGCCCTACTGAATATTTCGGCCATTGATATATATGGACTTTCCGAGATCATGGGACCTGGTGTTGCGATTGAATGCATTCAGGCCAAGAAAGGACTGCATATCTGGGAGGATCATTTCATTCCTGAAATCATCGACCCGGTCAGCGGTCAACGCCTGCCGGAAGGCGAACTGGGCGAACTGGTCATCACCACTATCACCAAACAGGGTATTCCGCTGATCCGCTATCGTACCCGCGATATTACCAGCCTGATATACGAAGCCTGCATCTGTGGCCGTACCCATGCCCGTATCGCCCGTATGAGCGGCCGTTCCGACGATATGCTGATCATTCGCGGCGTGAATGTCTTCCCGTCGCAGATCGAGGCTGTACTGGTAGGCATCGAAGGGATTGAGCCGCACTACATGCTGATTATTGATCGTCAGGGAACCCTTGACACATTGACAGTCCAGGTTGAGGTCAGTGAACAGCTTTTCTCAGACGAAATCAAGGTGCTGCAGGCCTTGTCGCGCCGGGTAGAAAAAGAGATCAAGGATATGCTGGGAGTTACCTGTAGCGCAAAACTGGTGGAACCGAAAACCATTCAGCGCAGTGAAGGCAAAGCCAAGCGGGTTACAGACAACCGGAAATTATGACTATAGCTTGTTATGGGAGGTGATCATGAAAGTCGAGCAGATATCCATTTTTATCGAAAACAAGTCCGGACGGCTGGCTGAAATTACCCGTATTCTGGGTGAGGCCGGTATCAATATCCGGGCACTGTCCTTGGCTGATACCTCTGATTTCGGTATTTTGCGCTTGATTGTCAACGATGGCCAAAAAGCGAAATCCGTGTTGAAGGAAAAGGGCTTCACCGTCAATATGACCGAAGTTGTTGCTGTTGAAGTGCCGGATACCCCCGGCGGACTTTCACTGATCCTTCAGGCTTTGGACAGAAAGCAGATCAATGTTGAGTATATGTACGCCTTTGTCGAACGTTGTGGCGGTAATGCTGTGATCATATTCCGTTTTGATGAAACCGATAACGCTATATCTGTATTGAAGGCAGAAAACTTTAATATTCTTAACGGTGAGCGACTTTACAGCATGTAATACCCATTATAAAACAGGACGCTATCTTCGTCGCCTTGAGTTCACTCTTGATTTATAATTGGAATTAAGTATCAATTGAAAGGAGGTTATTCATGAAAAGAGTTTTTGCGGTATTCAGTTTGATCTGTCTCAGTTTCATGTACGCAACAATATCGTTCGCATCCGGAACAATCAAGATCGGTGCCCTTTTTGCAGTTACCGGTCCGGCATCGTTTCTGGGCGAGCCTGAAAAAAAGACCCTTGAAATGCTGGTCAAAGAGGCCAACGATAAGGGCGGCATCAACGGTATGAAGGTGGAAGCTGTGATCTACGATACCACCGGTGATGCAACCAAAGCGGTTCAGTTGGCCACCAAGCTGATCAAGGACGACAAAGTATCCATCATTATCGGGCCAAGTACTACCGGCGAGTCAATGGCTGTCATTCCGGTGGTCGAAAAAGAGAAGATCCCGATGATTTCATGTGCAGCCGGCATCAAAATTACTGATCCAGCCAAGCATTGGGTTTTCAAAACTCCGGCTAATGACCATGTTGCAGCAGAGAAAATCCTGAACTATATGGCTAGGCATAAGCAAAAGAGCATCGCCCTGTTGACCGTTACCGACGGTTTCGGTGCCTCCGGTCGTGAGCAGATCAAGTCGCTTGCCAAGCAGAAGGGCTTTATAATTGTTGCCGATGAGGTCTACGGACCTAAAGATACCGACATGACTTCCCAATTGACCAAGATTCGCGGAATCAATCCGGACGTTATCATCTGCTGGGGAACCAATCCGGGGCCGGCCTTAATAACCAAAAATGTAAAACAGCTTGGCATCAAGACTCCGCTTTACATGAGCCATGGCGTGGCATCCAAGAAATTCATCGAACTGGCTGGCGCCGATGCGGCTGAAGGAGTCATGCTGCCGGCCGGCAAACTGGCCGTCTATGATGTGCTCCCGAAAAGTGATCATCAGTACAAACTGCTTAAAGATTACGATAATGCCTATAAAAAGGCTTATGGCGTTGAGGCTTCAACATTCGGCGGTTATGCCTACGATGCCTGGCTGCTGGCAAGTGCTGCGATAAAGAAAGCAGGAGCAACCCCTGACAAAATCCGTAGCGGTATTGAACAGACTCAAAAACTCGTCAGCATTTCAGGCGTATTCAATATGTCAGCCAAGGATCACAATGGTCTCGATCTTTCGGCATTCGAAATGGTGAAAGTCAGCAAAGGTGACTGGGCCCTGCTCAAGTAATCTCAAATAATCCAATTTTACGGAGGCCACTCATGAACCGTAGTCTAATATCGTTATTATTTGCAGCTGTTACGATGCTGTTTTCAGCCAATGCTTTTGCTGCAGCTCCGATCAAAATCGGGGCACTGTTTGCAATCACCGGACCGGCCGCCTTTCTGGGTGAACCGGAGCGCAACAGTGCAAAAATGGTTATTGATGAGATAAACAGAGCCGGCGGAGTCAAGGGTCGCAAGCTCGAGTTGGTGGCATACGACACGGCCGGAGATGCCACCAAGGCTGTCCAACTTGCCACCAGGCTGATCAAGGATGACAAAGTTGTCGCAATCATTGGTCCCAGTACGACCGGGGAGACAATGGCTGTTATTCCTGTGGCCGAGCGGGGACAGGTTCCGCTGATTTCCTGTTCTGCCGGCAGCAAGATTACCGACCCGGTCAAAAAATGGGTTTTTAAAACTGCCCAGAATGATTCTCTGGCAGTCGGCCGGATCTTTGACTATCTGCAAAAGCACAAGTTGCATAATGTGTCGATCCTGACCGTTTCGGACGGATTCGGTGCATCGGGGCGCGAACAGCTTAAGGCACAGGCATCCAAATTCGGGATCAAGATTGTTTCCGATGATACCTATGGTCCCAAAGATACCGACATGACCGCTCAGTTGACCAAAATCCGCGGTTCACATGCCCAGGCCGTCATCTGTTGGGGTACCAACCCCGGTCCGGCTGTGATCGCTAAAAACGTACGTCAGCTTGGTATTAAAACTCCGGTTTTCATGAGCCATGGCGTATCATCCAAAAAGTTCATCGAACTGGCCGGTGATGCGGCTGAAGGGATCATGCTTCCGTCCGGCAAAGTAGTTGTAGCTGATCAACTATCCAATTCCGATCAGCAGAAAAAATCCCTGCTCTCTTTTGTAAAAGATTATCAGAACCATTATAAGACCGAGGGCGATCATTTCGGCGGTCACGCCTGGGATGCGGTCATGCTGATCAAGAGCGCTGTTGAAAAGGGGGCTGATTCACCACAGGCCATCCGGGACAATCTGGAAAAGACCAAAGGCTTTGCCGGTATCGGCGGAATTTTCAATTATTCTGCCCAGGACCATGCCGGACTTGGCAAGGACGCTTTCGTACTGGTTGAAGTCAAGAACAGGGACTGGGTGATAGTCAAGTAGTCTGACTGTTATATTTTCCGTCCTCTTGGCATTTCCGGGGGGGCCAGTTGAAACTTGTTGAATGATTTTTCACTGAGAGGCACGGTTCGCCGTGTCTCTCAGTTTGTTAAGCAGAGGTGAAATGCAGTTCGATCAAATCCTACAATATGTGCTGTCAGGCCTTTCGACCGGTGCAATCTATGCGCTGATCGGGATCGGTTTTTCAATTATCTATAATGCCACCGGCATTATCAACTTTGCCCAGGGTGAGTTTGTCATGCTGGGTGGCTTGTTGACGCTTACCTGTCTTGAATATCTGAAACTGCCTATCTGGGCTGCGATACCCTGTGCTGTTGCTGTATCAACAGTCGCCGGACTGCTGTTTGAAAGGCTGGCCATCAGACCGCTCAGGCGGCCAACCCCGATCAATCTGGTTATCATAACGATTGGCGGCAGTATTCTGATCCGCGGGCTGGCCATGCTGTTCTGGGGCAAGGATACCCATTCCATTCCTTCCTTCAGCGGCGATGACCCGATTGCAATCGGCGGAGCCACCATCCTGCCTCAGCATCTCTGGATCCTTGGCATAACAGTAATCATAATTACTGCCAACAAATTCTATTTCTACCATACCATCAGCGGCAAGGCCATGCGGGCCTGTGCCTACAACCGTCGCGCCGCCAGTCTGGTTGGGATTGATGTTCGTCGGATGGTGCTTTTCTCCTTCATGATCAGTTCTGCCATGGGAGCGATGGCCGGAATCATTGTCGCCCCGCTGACGATGACCTCCTATGACGTTGGAGTCATGCTTGGTTTGAAAGGATTCTGTGCCGCCATTATTGGTGGAATGAGCAGCGGGATTGCCACTGTAATTGGCGGACTGCTGCTGGGAGTGCTGGAGTCGCTGGGAGCCGGGCTGATCTCTTCCGGCTATAAGGATGCCATTGCTTTCATCATGCTGCTGCTGATTCTGTTCATCCGTCCTCAGGGCCTGTTCGGCAAGGCCGATTCGGAGCGGGTCTGATATCATGAAACGTGAACTATTGAAATTTGCTGCCTTCACCGCTTTTGTTCTTTTGATGCCGTTGTTTTTCAAAGGCGGATACCTGATGAACGTTCTGGTTTTCGTCGGCATAAACACGATGCTTGCGATCGCCCTTAACCTGCTGCTGGGCTATGCCGGTCAGATCTCTCTTGGCCATGCCGGTTTCTTCGGTCTGGGAGCTTATCTGTCAGGTGTCCTGACCGTCAACTACGACTGGAATCCCTGGCAGGCCATGCCGGTGGCGGCAGTTGTAGTCGGCTGCCTGGCATGTCTGATCGGATTTCCGATCCTGAAGCTCAAGGGACATTATTTGGCGATGGCTACGCTTGGCCTCGGTATTATCATTTACATTGTTTTTAACGAAACAATCGAACTGACCGGCGGACCATCGGGGCTTTCCGGAATCCCCAACCTGGCTGTTGGTGAATTCACCTTTGACTCGGATGTAAAAAACTATTATCTGGTCTGGTGTTTTGCCCTGGCGGTGGTTCTTTTCTCGATTAATCTGGCCAACTCCCGCGTCGGACGTGCCCTGCGGGCCGTACATGACTCCGAAGTTGCGGCCAGGGTGGTCGGCGTCAATGCCAGGATGCTCAAAATACAGATTTTTGTCCTCTCGGCGATGATCTCATCCTTGGCCGGGAGTCTCTATGCCCATACGATGACTTTCATCTCTCCGGCTTCATTCGGCTTCAACTTTTCAGTTGAACTATTGACTATGGTTGTTATAGGCGGTCTGGGAAGTGTCTACGGTTCTTTTCTGGGAGCGGCCCTCTTGACTCTGCTGCCGGAATTTCTGCGGGCTGCCAATGATTATGACATCATCATCTATGGTGGTTTGCTGGTGCTGATGGTCATGTTCATGCCTGGTGGATTGGTAAGAGGATTCCCTGATTTGTTCAGGAAAATATTCAACCGCCGGGGAGGTTCGGAGCATGCTTGAAATCTCCGGCATCACCCAGATATTCGGCGGGGTTACGGCACTAGAGGATGTTTCGTTCCGGATCAACCGGGGCGAAATTACCGGTGTTATCGGACCCAATGGCGCCGGCAAGACTACGCTTTTCAATATCATCACCGGAATTTACACCCAGACTTGTGGAAAGATACTGTTTGAAGACAAGGATGTATCCAGACTGCAGCCGGAACGCCTGGCACGGCTCGCAATGGTTCGTACTTTCCAGAATATTGAACTTTTTGGCGGCATGACGGTTCATGAGAATGTAATGGTGGGTATGCATACCAAAAGTTCCAGCGGCTTGCTGGCCTGCGCACTCAAGATGCCCTGGAGCATGTCGGAAGAGCGGCGCATCCGTGAAGCTTCCATGAAGTGGCTGGAATTTACCGGCATTGCTGATCTGGCTGATGTTATGGCCGGCAACCTTCCTTTCGGCAAAGGTCGCATGCTGGAAATTGCCCGGGCCCTGGCGGTTGAGCCGCGCATTATTTTGATGGATGAACCGGCTGCCGGACTAAACAGCCAGGAAACCCTTGGATTGGCGCAGCTCATAAAGCAGATTCGTGATCTTGGCATCACTGTCGTACTGGTCGAACATGATATGGAACTGGTCATGGATATCTGCGACCGGATTGTTGTATTGAATCTTGGCCGGAAGCTGGCGGAAGGAACTCCGCGCGAGATTCAGGATAATCCGGAAGTCATTGCCGCCTATCTGGGGGAAGACGACTGATGCTGCGACTCACAAACATCAACACCTATTATGGTAAGGTCCACGCCCTGAAAAATGTTTCCCTGCATCTGGGCGAGGGGGAAATCGTAACTCTGATTGGTGCCAACGGAGCCGGAAAGACTACTATCCTCAACACGATATCCGGTGTTACGCCTGCATCAAGCGGCGATTTGCTGTTCCGCAAGGAGTCAGTCAGCACACTGCAGCCGGACCGCATAGTGCAGCAGGGGATATCGCAGGTGCCGGAGGGACGGCAGGTCTTCAAACCGCTCTCGGTTGAGGATAACCTTGAACTGGGCGCCTATCTGCGCTACCGAAGTCGTGAGGGGAAAACGGCTATCCACAAGGACATGGATCAGGTTTTTGCCCTGTTTCCCCGACTGGAAGAACGCCGTAAACAGCTGGCCGGCACCATGTCGGGCGGAGAACAGCAGATGTTGGCTATTGGCAGGGCCCTGATGGCCAAACCGAAACTGCTGCTGCTGGATGAACCATCCATGGGATTGGCCCCGCTGGTCGTGCAGGAAATCTTCCGGGTTCTGGAGCGCCTGCGACAGGAGACCGGCACCACCATCCTGCTGGTAGAGCAGAATGCCAAGGCGGCTCTTAAGCTGGCCGACCGTGGTTATGTGCTGGAAACCGGAAAGGTGATTCTGGAAGGAGCAGCGGATGAGCTTCTGGAAAATGCCGAAGTCAAACGCGCCTATCTGGGTAAGGACAAGAAAGAAATGTGGGAAAGATAACTTCTGGCTGGCTGAAAGCAGTTCAGTAATATATAATAACACGTTTGCATGTAGTGAAAATTGAAAGGAAGTAAATTAATGCGTTTTCCAATGCGTCTCAACTATGATCTTACTAAATACATAGTCAGCAACAAACTCAACAAGATCGAAAAGTATCCGTTGGTGCTGATGCTGGAACCAACTCATCTTTGCAATTTGGCCTGTTCAGGTTGCGGACGTATCCGGGAGTATGCCGACACCATCCAGGAAATGATGAGTCTGGAGGATTGTCTTAAATCGGTGGATGAATGTCCGGCTCCAGTCGTCACTATTACCGGCGGCGAGCCGTTTCTGTATCCGCACATTTATGAACTGATCAAAGAAGTCCTGGACAGGGGCAAGCATATCTACCTTTGCACTAACGGAATTCTGCTGGAAAAAGCGCTGGACTCCATGACGCCCCATCCCAACTTTACCCTTAATGTCCATATGGACGGCCTGGAAGAAACCCACGACCGAATTCTTGAGCGCAAGGGCGCCTTCAAGATCGGGATGGCTGCCATTAAAAAGGCCAAGCAGTTGGGCTTTAGGGTCTGTACCAACACCACCATCTTCAATGAAACCGATCTGGTTGAAATTGAGATGCTGTTTACCCATCTGGAAGAAATCGGCATAGACGGCCTGCTGGTGGCCCCTGGCTTCGGCTATGAAGCGGTTGGTGAAAAGCTGTTTTTGGAGCGTCGCGATATCGAGAGGAAATTTGCCGATGTCTACGAGATGAGCAAAAAACACCGCTTCTTTTCGACCCCCATGTACCTCCGTTTTCTGAAGGGTGATAAGAAGCTGGAATGTACCCCCTGGGGCAATCCGACCCGCAATCCACGCGGTTGGAAGGCTCCCTGTTACCTGATCACCGATGACCATTATTCGTCTTTCAAGGAGATGATGGAAAAGACCAATTGGGAAAAGTATGGGGTAGGCAAGGACCCCCGCTGTGCCCAGTGCATGATGCACTGCGGTTTCGAGCCGACTGTCGTCAACGAGATCGGCAAGAGCTGGAAAGATATACTTGAAATGATGATCTGGAACATGACTTAGGGTTTTTATTGGTTTTGAAGGATAAATAAAACCACTGCAAAACAAGAGATTTACATATTTACTTACTACCTAAGACCCGCTAATCTTTAAGACAGATTTAGCGGGTTTTTTAAATTCTTTTCCTGGTTTATCAACTATCGATCTGCAGACAGTATCAGCAAGTACCCTGCCAATTATTTGTGAATAATCATCGACTGATTTGTTTCATGAATAACTGTATATTAGACGCATGAGCGAGTTACGAAAGAGCTCGCACTTCATCAATTTTACAAAGAACTTTCAGGGATCCAGATCGGAACGTTCGCCATATCCTGATACGTGGTTGTTCTTATATGAAACAAAAATCCTGAGAATCCCGTAAGCAACTACTGCAACCGGTAGAACGGTAACCAGCCAGGCTGCTAGCGATTTGAGAGTAATCCAGCCAAGAATGGAGAAAGAGGGCAGGTGATGGTCATGGGTCAGCGTAGAGAGCATATTAGGCGGTATCGACGGCCCCCAGGAGAAAATTCGATCCCCCAGTTTGAAAAAAGGGATCAGAAGTGCCAATTGAGCCGGATAGAGAAGGTAGTTGACCGACTGTAGCGCAACTTGGTTGAGCCTGAAAACATGGGCCAGCAGCAGGCAGATTAACGTTGTACCCCACACCAGCGGCAGAATCCCGATGGCAGTGCCGAGACAAAATGTCAGGGCAAGTTTTTGCGGAGTCAGCCCGCATGATACTATAGTGTGCAGTCGTTTCCTCACGGGAGAAGATATCCGTAACCACAGATG
>JBBQCH010000047.1:0-19963 GCA_038318485.1 Geobacterales bacterium | reverse complement strand
GCTTGATGAGTCTGAAAGGCTGGCTAAAATTCTTTCCGCACAGGGTTTTGAACCGCTCAGCGTCTGTTGTAAGGCGGGCAGCATCGACAAGCTTGAACTAGGCCTTGCTGAATCCGACAAGGTCAGGCCAGGCACCTTTGAACCGGCATGCAATCCCATCGCGCAGGCTGAAATATGTAACCGGCTGGAAACAGATATGAATATCATTGTGGGGCTATGTGTTGGCCACGACATGCTGTTCAACAAGTATTCCAAAGCTCCTGTTACGACTTTGGTCGTTAAGGATCGCGTTACCGGCCATAATCCGGTAGCGGTGTTGTACGGGCAGAATTTTTATTTCAAACGGTTACAAAAACAACCGGTACTGACCGGAAGCGAGTAGTGTCCATGTACTCGTACTGCTCAGCTTGGTGATGAAATATTAATATTGCGTCAACAAAAATTAAATAATGATGTTATATTGTCGGCAGTAAGAATATTTTGCTTTGTTTCTTGCGTTTAAATATGGTAAAAAAATAAAAGATATCCAAAAAACAGGAGGTTGCAGGTGAAAAAAACAGCATTAGTTCTTCTCGTTATTGCCGCTCTCGCCCTCGCCGGGTGTAAAGACAAACCCAAAACTGAAGTTCCAGCCGCTGCTCCGCAGCAGAGCCAGATGCCAGCCGGCCATCCGGGTGGTCAGATGCCTGCCGGCCAGCCAGCTGGTGACCCTCACGCAGGTATGAAGGCGCAGGAAATTCCTGCCGGTGCCGGCAAAAAAGCCAAAGTTACCCAAACCATGAACTCCGGTGGCTATACCTATGTTGAAGCTGCTGACGAAAAAGGTCAGAAGCTTTGGTTGGCCCTTCCTGAGATGAAAGTTTCTGTGGGCGACAACATCGAATACCCCGAAACTCCGCCTATGGTCAATTTCCAGAGCAAAACCCTTAAGAAAACTTTTGATAAAATCTTATTCATTCCTGGTATCAGGATTTTGAAGTAATTATCAAATAAGAGGTTGGAATGGAGCGGGACCATGTGAATGGTCCCGTTTTTATTTGGTCGACACGGCAGCTTTGGAAAATGTATGTCGCGGAATTATTTTAAGAACTGTCAGATAGAATGGTCTGGCCTGCTTGGACCTTCCCATTTCGGTATAAAGTTCCCCCAGAAGAAACCATCCCCAAGGATTATCTGGTTGCAGGGAGGTTATTTCCAGAAACTCTTTTTCAGCGGAACTATAGTTTACCTCCAGTCTGTAGCACTCGCCAGCAAGTACATTGGTTGTATAGCAAAACCCCAACCGTTCCTTTTGTGTGAGGAACCGGGATGGATCTCTCAGGCGGCTTTTTGTAATCTCTTTCAAAAGTCGTCCGGATGTTTCACCAGGTGTATCTTTTACGTACAGCGCCTTTTCTGGCCTGATTTTGAAAATACGTGCGTCGGCGTTTCCCGAGGCGACAGCATCATTAAATAGTCGTGTGCCTGGGTAGTATGCAAGTGGTGAAACATAGCCATCGTCGGGGTGGATCTGCCGCACCAGAGTGATGGTTTGCTTTACGTCTTCACTCGTTTCGCCAGGCACGTCGCTGATCAGGTATATGGATAGATTCATGCCGATAGTTCTGATGAGTTTGCCGGCATTAGCAATCTGTAACGGAGTAATGTTTTTACCGAGATTATGAAGAACTGGTAGAGAACCGGATTCAACTCCAAGTTGAATGCATTCGCATCCGGCCATTTTCATCATAATTATCAATTCTTCGTCAATGGCTGTTACGCGGGATTGACAGTTCCAGAGGATGTTGGCACGTTGATCAATCAACAGCCTGCAAAACTCAATTGCCCTGTTACGATCGGCGGTAAAGGTGTCATCACGGATCGAAAAGTATATGATACCGAAATTCTGACGAACATATAATATTTCATCCACGATAGCTTGAGGGGACCTGAAGCGGACTTTCCTGCCCCAGAAAGCTGGTGAACTGCAAAAACGACAGGCAGACGGACAACCTCTGGCTGTAACAATAAATTCGTTCTGCAATTCCAGATCAATGCCGATTGAGTTATCCATGTAACGTGCAGGTTGAGGGAGTTGATCAAGATCTTCAAGAAGAGTTCTTGGTGCTGAAGTGACTACTTTTCCGTCTCGTCGGAATGCCAGTCCATTAATATCGTTCAAGTTGGATTTGGTGGCGTCCCGTTCTGCCAACTCCAGCAGCGTCTGCTCGCCCTCACCAATAACTACAATATCAACTGCGGAATCATCAGATAGTATATCATCATAGCAGAAGGTCGCATGTCCTCCTCCCATGACAATTATACAACCCGGTAAAAGTTGCCTGCAGATGCTCGCCAATCCTAAAGAAATATTTCGATTGTGCGTCCACTGGGAGATACCAACCAATTCCGGTGTGATTTTCAGAATTTCCTGTTTGATCCTGCTTTTCGACCACCCGGAGAAATTTGCAAGTATTGAATTATGACCGGCTTCAATCAGGCAAGCGTGGAGGTAGCATAACCCGGTTGGTAGCAGGTTGATGTATGGATCATCGCGGTTCGGTTCACCGGATTGGTAGGCGAGAAGGATCTTCATGGTTAAAAAAAATCCAGGTCAGGTGACCCGGATTTTTGATCTGGATAATAATAAAACAAGTTACTTTTCAAAATTAAAGGAAACACCCACAGTCTCGTTGTCCATAGTTTCGCTATTGTTGTCTTCTTCAATTCCCTGCAGAAGATCGTTGAAATTAATCGAGTCAGGAGCCGTGTTGGACATACGGCGGGCACCGAGGTAGCGAGAAAGGTAGTAAGGGGTATCCATGGAAGAGATTACAACACGGTGTTCACGTGATGATGCATGGATCATTTTGCGATCGCCAAGATAAATTCCGACGTGCGATGGAAAACTTGCATATGTCTGGAAGAATACTAGATCACCCTTTTTAAGGTCGCCTCTCATAACTTCATTGCCGACATTAAATTGTTCTCTTGCTGTACGTGGGAGGCTGACTTTCTGTTCACGAAAAACCTGCTGCGTAAAGCTCGAACAGTCCAAGGCACTGCGACTTGTTCCACCGAAACGGTAGCGTGCTCCTAGAAAGCTGTAAGCGGATTTTTTTAAATTACTGAGAGCCTGGTTAGATTCAATGTTTTTAGCAAGATCGACTGGACGGTCAGATTCGATGTCTGTAAGTTCTGCCAGAGTGTCGTTTAGCTCTCGCTCATTCAGAAGATCTTTGTTGATTAGTTGCAGTTTGTTGCTGGTGCTGGCGACGCGAGTTGGTGTCTCTGTCTTTGGTGAGTCGGCCACAAGAGCCAGAATCTGGCCTGCTTTGACCCTGTTCCCTCGCAGATGATTAAGTTTGCGGATTTCAGCAAGTTTAACACCGGTCTTTCTTGCTATTTTAGGAAGCGAATCACCCTTGACGACTTTATAGGTAGTCTGATGTGCAGCAGTAGCCGATTTGGTCTGTTTTGAATCGGCGTGCGAAGGTATGATGATTCTCGTACCCTTGTCTACTCGGGAAGAGGTAATGTTGTTTACAGACTTGAGTTCGTCAACGGATACATGGTACTTGCGGGCGATTGAATGCAGGGATTCACTTTTGCGTACGACGTGAGCTTTTGAAGCAAGAACCAGCTGCGGCAGTGATAGAAGCATGAGGCCGGTCACAAGTGCTATTCGAATGTGCGCCATCTTTCCTCCTTGCTGTTTTACGTTATCAAAAGAATTTTGGGCTTTATATAACAATTTATCCGTCAGGTCAAGTCTAAAAAGTTCTGAATATGTATTGTTTGGCAGGCAAATCCTTCTAAAACAGTATGTTATCTGGATTTGTTGCGGGGGGCGAGTCTTATGGTGATCGGAAGCTCACTACGCAAAGATATCTGTTTAAGGGGGGGGCGGAGACTTTTTTGGTAACTATTTCCTTTCCTCAATTTAGTGGCATCAATGTCCTCTGTAAATACTTCTTCTAACGTAGAAACCTTGCTGGTCGGCCCTTCTATTTCAATTGTTGCCGGATCGCATACAACCTGCATGGCAGAAAGTCTGGGCGGCAGTTTTCCTTTCAATGACGCTATTACCGGGACTCTTTTGCGCATTTTCTTTTCTGTAACAATACGGATACTGGAAGGGGATATCGTGTCTATATTCAAGCCCGATGGTAAGCTGATGTCGGAGTTGCGAACCCATATTGTCGTCTGACCTTCTTTGGCGTAAGATGCGTCTAATTCGGCCGTCAGATCAAGTTTGGATGGAGTTGTACTTAGGCCCGATAATGATTTTATCTGAACATTTACCTCTTCCGGTGTGGTTTTAAGCAGTATTAGCCCTTCGGGAATTCCGTGCAGTACGACGGGAGCCGTTACGGTTGTTATTTGCCCCTGCCGAGTTGTTACCAAAGCCCAAAAAACACATACCCCAAGCAATAAAGCCATCTTTGGGAGAAGGTTGGAAAAAAAACGTTCTCTGATGGTTATGCTGGGAGCGGGGATGTCACTGCGCAACAAACCTTCCAGTGTCGTGATCAGTTCGGTAGTAGAATGCATAATCTGCAGTTTTTCTTCTATGGCTATCGAAACCTCTCCGCGCTCTTCGGAAATTATAACGATCACAGCGTCACAACGCTCAGATAGTCCTAATGCGGCGCGGTGGCGGGTTCCCAAATTCTGGGGTATATCGGGGTTTACGGATAGGGGGAGGTGGCAGGATGCAAGGGCGATGCGGCCGTCCTTGATCAAAACTGCGCCGTCATGGAGGGGAGCGCCGTTATAAAAGATGGACTCAAGCATTTGTGGTGAAATTTCACTGTCGAGGACGACACCGTTTGAAACAAGGTCGTTTAGTGGGTCACTGCGCTGGAATACCAGAAGTGCCCCGGTAAATTTTGCGGCCATAGCAAAAAGAGTCTCTGCCATTTCCTGGAAATGGCTGTGCTGGCTGTCCTGATGGCTGTCGAGTAAGTGCCGCAACAGGCTCAAACGGTAAAGAGCCTGTCGAATCTCTGACTGGAAAACCACTACTATCAAAATGATAAGTACTGTACCGAGTTCCTGGAGAACCCAGCTGGTCATATATAGTCCGAGGAAGCGGGTGGCAAAATATATCAGTGTGACAACACCCAATCCAAGTAGTACCTGGATGGCACGGGTCCCGCGGAACCAGGAATAAAGTTGGTAAAGTAAAAAGGTCATGATCAGGATATCGGCGATATCCTGTATTCGTATGGTTGGTGACACTACGATCTTACTCCCGACCTGCAGTTTGTTTTTGCTGGTTTATTTCGGTTAAAATGTGTTACAACTATCGCCGTTTTATAACACTTAAATCCTCTAAAAGGTAGTAGAAACAATGTTCAGGCTTTCCGATAAAGGTGAAAAAATACAGCAGATGTTTGGTGCGATCGCACCCAGATATGACTTTCTTAATCGATTGTTGAGTTTCGGTATCGATCGACGTTGGCGAAAAAAGGCCGTTCGGCTTCTCAAATACCGCGATGGTTCCCGTATTTTGGACGTGGCAACCGGTACAGGCGATGTAGCTCTGGAAATAGCTCGTAATACCCCTTCATCGGTCAGGATTACCGGGGCCGATTTCTGTAAAGAAATGGTTGAACTGGGGGAGATCAAGGTCGCTGCGTCCCCCTATGCCGGAAGAATTGATCTTAAAGTAGCCCCCTGCGAGGATCTGCCTTTCGCAAATAACACCTTTGATTCCATTACAATCGCTTTCGGAATCAGAAATGTTGTAGACCGAAAACTCGGGTTGGCGGAAATGTGGCGGGTACTGCGACCAGGCGGCAGGATGATTATACTGGAATTTTCGACACCACGTTCACAGTTCTTCAGACAAATTTATTATTTTTATTTCAGGCGGCTGCTGCCGGTCGTCGGAGGACTCTTCTCGCGCTACAATGCCTATAAATACCTGCCGGATTCGGTTTTGGAATTCCCATCACATGAAGAATTTTCCCTTATGATATCAGATGCGGGGTTCCGCAACATTCATCTTCATGAGTTGACCTTTGGCATCGCCACTATTTACGTAGGTGAGAAAGAGTGAAATTAGCGGAGTCTGTCGAGGATAATTTATTCAGGCTTTGAAGCGGTTTTCAGTTCCGGCAATCAAGCGCCGGATGTTTTCATGATGTCGGATGATCACGATCGCCGCAATCAATAGTGTAACCACCACCAGGGTTCTGCCGCCACCCAAAAGTGCAACGGCAACCGGCATAACCGCCGCAGCGCAGATTGATCCAATTGAAACATAGCGCCAGATAAACATCAGCGCTGCAAACACCGCAATCGCAATCGCAACCGCCATTGGCGCAAGAGCCAGAAACACCCCCAGCGCGGTGGCAACTCCTTTTCCGCCCTTGAATTTAAGAAACAGTGAAAAAACGTGTCCACAGAATGCTGACAACCCAACCCAGGCAGCATATTCAACCGGAAGTGCACTGAATTTGACAGCCAATACAGGTATAAGACCTTTCAGGCAGTCACCGGTCAGTGTAATGATACCAACCTTGCGACCTACGGTCCGATACAGGTTTGTGGCGCCGATGTTGCCGCTTCCTTCCTGGCGGACGTCAATTCCATAAACTTTGCCCAGCAGAAGTCCGGTAGGAATCGACCCCACCAGATAGGCGGCCGCCACAAGCGCCGCCAGTATGTTCAATTCATCTCCCATTAAGCTCTGTAACTCCGAAATGATTTACAATCCTTTGCTGCAATTATGTTCGTGTATCGTGCAATAAAAAACACAGCTAAAAAAACGAATCCATCGCCTTGTTTGCATCGTTGATGTAGACACTGCCTGGAAACTCTTTTGAAAGTTTCTCAAAAGCATCACGACCTTTGGACTTCTGCCCATCTTCCAGATATGATCTTCCTAGATAATAAAGTACTTCATCACGTCGTGACAGATCAGGGTATGCTTTCAGCGCATATTCAAAACGTCCGATAGCTGACTTGTAAGCTTTGGTATTCATATAGAAACGTCCAACATATATTTCATATTGTAGCTGCTTGTCCCGGCAATCACGGATTTTCTCCTGTACTTCACTCAGATGTTCTCCGTTGGGGTACAGTTTGAAATACGATTCAAAAATTGTGAGAGCGTTTTTTACCGGTGTCTGGTCGGTATCAATGCCTTTTATCTGCTTGTAGTAGCTCATCCCCTGACGGAAAAGGGCTAAATCCGCCTGAGCGTGCCCGGGGTGCAGTTTACGAAAATCCTCGTAAGCGGCAGCAGCTTCAATATAATCCCCTTTCAAGAAGTAAGCATTTGCAATATTCAGTTCGGCCTGGGTGGTCAACTCTGGTGATTGATAGCTTTCTTTGACCTTTTTCCATTGTGCTATTGCGTCTTCATAGCTACCTTTCTGGAAAAATTGTTCCCCCTCTTTGAATAGTACGTCGGAAGACTTGTTGACTGTCTGAGTTGTAGAACATCACTGCAGCAGGGTCGTTGCGAGAATAAATGCGGCGATATAGTTTGATGCTTTTTTCATGGATTCCTCTTGTAAAACAGAGTGGGTTTCTAAAAAAGTGCTACGCTATTTCGGCGCCACGCGGGTCTGCCAGTAATTTGCCGATTATGTCATGGTTTAGCCACAGGACCGGCGCGGATGGATTCCAGGAACCGTGCAACATGAGTTTGCCTGTTGAAAGAAACACGATCCTGGACAGCTCTGCACATACCAGCTGTTTCTGGTCGCTGTGCATTCCCATCAGTTCCGCCGAACTGGCAAGCATCAACTCAGCCTGTTCACGGGTGTTGGGCTGTGGCCAGGTTGCAAAGTCCAGGATTTGTCCCAAGACCGGTGATGATAGATAGGCGTCTGCCCTTTCCAGAAGATGCGCCATTGCCTCGCCCTCTTTCAGCATGGCTTGGCATCTGGCTTCAATCGGTGCGGCAATCTGCTCGCCAGCTTCCCGGTAGATCGCGGTAATCAACGGGTAAAGAGATATTTCAACTCCCAGAAAGAGCGCGCTGGAGTTGGTCTGGATTTCCGGGCAGTTGAAGACTGTTGCGGAAACACCGTTGGAAGAGAAATCTTCAGCTATCGTTTCCAGTCGCATCTTGGCTATACCCTGCACATAGGGGGTGTATGACTGCCAACGATATTCGCCTTCCACCAATACTCCGGTGCCGTGGTAGCCGTAAGCGGAATAACAGACTTTTCCACCGGATACTTTGGCTCGTTCGCGGAGCCCGGCCGTTTCCTCGATCAGATAGCGAAAGGTGTCGGCAGTAACCTCGTTGAAACTGATATCGCACAGTCTGCCCAGATTGCTGTTCCAGAAGGCTTCTGACGACAGGTATTTCTCGCCGGTGCCCTTGAATACGCGGTTGAGTAGCGGCATGAAAACCCTTGCACGAGGAATGCCGCCAGCCATGGAGTGTGACAAAAGAATGTTTGCTCCAGCCGGAATACGGGTTTCCAGCTCTTTTGCAACCTGCGAGATCGCAGTTCTGAAACGGGCTGTTCCTGCAGCGCAGGCCTTTTCAATCAGGCCATCGGGAAAGCTGATCGTGTTCCATTCGTCCGGCTTGGTCTTTTTCAGCAGTTCGGCAACCGATGGCTGCCCATCGACAGACTCCATGTCAAAGCCGGCTTCCAACGGGATATTAATAATTGACCCACCAAGAAGGGATTCGGCTTCAGCCAGTTCATCCGCATGAAGGGGACGCAGTGTGCCGTCGCTGTCGCGGCGTCCGACGGTTGTGCCGATTACGGTCATGCCGATTCGTTTTGCTTCCTCGATCAGTCCATTGGCATATCCGCGCCCGAAAAGCTCCCCTGCCAGTACCAGCACATCGCCAGCTTTATATCCGCCTGTTTCAGGCAGTTGCGTCATAGGTTTGTAATCAGTCATTCATTCCTCCAGCGTGGTAAATACAAAGATACTGTTTAGCACGAACTGACCTGCCATGTGAACAGAAAAAGCTGCCGTGACATCAGCTGAGATACATGCTATCTTTTCGACAAAATGATTTGGGAGCTTTCAGATAGTGAACAATGATCTTATTCTGCTTGGTCACGGGAGTGGTGGCCGGCTTTCTCACCAGTTGCTGGATGAACTGATTATACCGATAGTGAGCGGAATAACGGTTTCCGGGCAGAACGATGCCGCATTGCTGGAGCCTCTGTCTGGTCGTCTGGCCTACACCACCGATTCATTTGTTGTTGATCCCATTTTCTTCCCAGGTGGCACCATCGGTAGCCTGGCGGTCCACGGGACGGTCAACGATCTGGCAATGATGGGGGCCAAGCCGCTTTGGCTGAGTGTCGGTCTGATCATCGAAGAGGGTTTCAGTAAGGCCGATCTCAAGACAATTCTTGAAGACATTCGTCAGGCTGCTGACTCTGCCGGTGTGCGTATCGTTACAGGAGACACCAAGGTGGTTCCTCGCGGCAAGGCTGATAAAATCTTTATTACAACCTCCGGTATCGGAACCGTAGAACATGATATATCAATCCATGGAGCCAATGCACAGCTTGGGGATGTGATAATTATCAGTGGTACAATTGGCGATCATGGAATAGCTGTCATGGCTGGTCGTGAAGGGCTTGAAGTAATCGCTGATATCGTCAGTGACTCCGCTGCATTGAACGGTCTGACCGGAGAAATCATAGGCGCTGTTGGCAATTCTTTGCATGTTCTGCGTGATCCAACTCGTGGTGGTGTTGCCACTACGATCAAAGAGATTGCCCAGCAATCCGGTGTGTCAATTATGCTTTATGAGGATGCACTGCCGGTAAAGCAGGCCGTCCGCGGGGTTTGCTCCATTCTGGGACTCGATCCACTTTTTGTGGCAAACGAGGGGAAGTTGCTGGCCTTTGTGGCAGCCGAAGCGGCCGATACGGCACTGGCTGCCATCAGGCAGCACCCGCTGGGTGGCGATGCCGCCATAATTGGCAGAGTTGAAACCGGCCCTGCTGGTCGGGTCCGGATGGAAACTGAGGTTGGCGGATTGCGTGCGGTTGAGATGTTATCTGGAGAACAGCTACCGCGAATCTGTTAACGACATTGTGAAGAGGTTTTATTGATGGCAAAGGAGAAAACTTCTGTAACTGCTGCTGTGCGGATGTTACGAGCCGAAAAGGTGAGCTTCTCGGACCACCCTTACATGTATCAGGAAAAGGGGGGGACTTTGGTTTCTTCACGTGAACTCGGTGTGGACGAGCACGCTGTTATCAAAACGCTGGTGATGGAAGATGAAAATAGTCAGCCGATGATAATTTTGATGCATGGCGACCGTCAGGTGTCCACTAGGGAACTGGCCCGAAGCATCGGATCTAAACAGGTATTGCCCTGCAGTCCTGAGGCAGCTCAGAAACACACCGGCTATCTGGTTGGAGGGACATCTCCCTTCGGGACCCGTCGCCAGATGCCTGTATATATGGAAGAAAGCATTGCCTGCCTACCAATGATTTACATAAATGGCGGTAAGCGCGGGTATCTGGTAGGAATTGATCCGGCGGAATTGGTCAGGGTGCTGAAGCCGATAGCGGTGTCAGTCGGAATAAGGTAGGAAAGGAACCAGGATGATCAGAAAAGCCAAAATAGGGGACGTTAAAGATATTCAGAAGTTGTTGCTTATCTTTGCCAGTCGGGGCGACATGCTCTCTCGCTCACTGTCCGAACTTTATGAGTCACTTCGTGACTTTTACGTATGCGAAGAAGACGGTAAATTGATCGGCGCTGCCGCGTTACATATAGTGTGGAATGAACTGGCCGAGGTCCGTTCTGTGGCTGTCGCTGAGGATGCCGGTCGCAAGGGTATCGGCAGCCTGCTTGTGCAGGCCTGTATTGCCGAGGCCCGCCAGATAGGCCTCAACCGGGTTTTTTGCCTGACCTATAAACCGGAGTTTTTCGGCAAACATGGATTTCACTTGGTGGATAAGGCGGAACTGCCACACAAGGTTTGGGGGGACTGCATCAAGTGTGCTAAGTTTCCTGATTGTGACGAGAATGCCATGATACTGGATCTGTAATCTGATGATTGAAATTCAACCTTACCGATATGCGAGCATTTTTGATCGCCAGCTGTTTGTATTCACCTTCTGCTTTTCCAAACATCTTAACAAAAAACGCCCCAAATGGGGCGTCGTCTAGAGTCATCTAAACCTTCAAATTTTAAATATAGTACATGACACGAGGATCAATTTCTTTCTTGATGCCCATGTCGTGAGCTCTTTGGCAAAGGGTCTGCAAGGTCATGCCGGAAAACAGCTGATTGAGAAGATCGTTGGCTTCTTCCCAGACAGTCTGGGTAACGCAGTTGCCTTCAAAGGGGCATTCTGATTTGCGTTTGCGCTTTTTGGGGGTCACTCCGGTGCAGTCCACCAGCAATACATCCTGTTCGGTGGCGTTAAGAATTTCAAGGACCGTGACCTGATCAGGACTTTTTGCCAGGCAATAGCCCCCTTTGGGCCCTCGTTTGCTTTTGAGGATTCCGGCCTTCTTCAGATTTTGAAAAATCTGTTCCAGATAACGAGGGGATATCCCTTGCCGTCTTGAAATGTCTTGTATCTGGGCTGGAGTGCTTCCGCAGTTATAGGCAATGTCAAACATTGCTCGCAGACCATATCTGCTTTTGGTTGAGAGACGCATAACATTCCTCCGGTTGGGATGACGACGATGCGATGATTACTGAATCACACTGTAGCTGTCAAGAAAATAAAAACAATTATGAATATTCTACATGATAAAAGGTGGAGATAAGATTTTAAACCGTAATTACCTGCCCGTGCGGGCTATGGTAACCACCAGGATTGAGTTTGCCCCGGTTTTTTTTAGTTCTTTGGAACATTCGTCTACGGTGCTGCCGGTGGTCATCACGTCGTCCAGCAGCAGTATCCGCCTGCCTGCTATATCGGTTGGTCTTGTGCTCGTAAAAGCGCCCTTGACGTTGCTGCGGCGTTGTTCAGCCGAAAGTTCGATCTGCGGTTCTGTTTGGCGAATTTTGGCAAGACCGTTTGGCAGCATCGGTATTGAAAGCCGGTCTGACAAAATGTTCCCCAGAAGCAGCGCCTGGTTGAAACCGCGGCTCCTCAGGCGTGAACGATGCAACGGTACCGGAACAATAAGGTCCGGTGACTGTTCTACGATAAAATCAGTCAGGCCTTCCAATGCCAACAGTGCAAGCGGACGACGCAGATGCGTCTTATGCTGGTATTTGAACGAGTGAATCATTTCGCGGGCGGCACCTTCGTAAAGCAGATGTGCACGCGCACAGTCGAAATGTGGTGGATGGGTAATGCACTGACCGCAAATGTGATCGTTTCCAGCGCCCGTAAACTGAATTCCACAGATGTTGCAAAGCGGTGATATGGCAAGCGGTAGTCGCTCACGGCAGTTCGTGCAAATATGTAACTCGCCGGCGTCCGGAATGAACGAACGGCAGATGTGACAGAGGGGTGGGAAAAGGAAGTCGAGCAGTGCCGGTATAAAGCTTTTCACGTTCGGTCTCTCTCAGAAATGAAGAGCCTGCCAGGAATTCGGGAACCTGGCAGGCTTTTCATTGTGTCATATAACTCCTATTAACGGTTCATTACGCCAATGACGGCTAATTAAAATCCAAGCTCGGCATTGACCACCAGTACGTGAAGGTTGGTCAAGCGCGGTTTACGATCGATGATGGTTGTTGCCCGACAGATGCGTTCCGGTGAGTTGCAGTTGCTGCAGAAACCGGTTCTGGCGCAGGGCGTGTTGTAATTAAGTCGTTTGGCGTTGGGCGGCGTCGCGTAGTTTTTGACTCGTATGATGGCATCCTGGACAGAGCCATCCACCAGTTTGTTTCGGCCGGCCACTACTATCACCTTTCGCGGCCCGAAGAGCATTGCTGCTACGCGATTTCCAACTCCATCAATATTGACAAGCTCACCTGATAGCGTCAGCGCGTTGCAACCGGATAAAAACAGATCGCAGGTTAGTTGATCCCGCATGATCTCCAGCTTTTCGTCCAGCGACAGGGCCGGATTGCCGTGATTCAGAATCTGCTTCCCCTGGCTGAGCAAGCGCGACTCGACCTGCAGGCCGGCAATCGACATTGAACCGCCAAAGCCTATAGTAACGGCATCAGCAGCTTGAGAAACGATATAATCGAAGGCTTCCTGTTGTGTTGCACAATAGCGGGTCGTAAAGCCATTATTGCCAAGTGACTCGACCGCTTTCAGGCACTTCTGCTCATGAGCCCAGTATATGAGCTCTTCTGTGGTTGCCATATATCCCTACTTTACCGTTTTTACAGACTTGATGAAAATAGGTGTCTCCGGCATGTTCTGGAAAACCATGTTTACGTTTTTGGTCCTGGCGGAAACGATCTTGTCAACCACATCCATCCCTTCTACAACCTTTCCAAAAACAGCGTAACCAGCTCCGTCAGGGTTGGGGCGATTGAGCATGTTATTGTTTGTTACGTTGATGAAAAACTGTGAGGTGGCACTTTCAGGAGCAGATGTTCTGGCCATGGCGAGCGTCCCGCGATCGTTTTTTAGGCCATTGGCTGCTTCGTTTTTGATGGCTGCATTGGTCGGTTTTTGCTTGCGGTCGGCGGTGAATCCGCCGCCCTGAGCCATGAAGCCGGGGATGACGCGATGAAAGATGGTTCCATTGTAAAAACCACTGGCAGCATAATCCATGAAGTTCTTGACGCTGATTGGCGCTTCTTTTTCAAAAAGTTCGATTTTGACATTACCCAGAGTGGTTTCCATCACTACAACCGGGTTCTTTTTTGCTTCTGCCCAGGCAAATCCTGCCATCAGGCAAACAACTAAAACGGCGCTTAACAAACTTTTCAACATGACAACCTCCAGATGTATTTGTACTGAATGCAGTTAGTTACTATATCGGAAGTTACTTCTGAAATCAATCCCGGTCGATTTATTTGCTGTTGCAGGGGCCGTTACAACCGCCTGTCTGGCCCTGGGCGCAACCACGTTCTTTGCGGCCTTTTGGGACACATTCACCGTCACGAATTTCGTTGGCCGGAAGGCCGCTCTGAACGTGAATCTCATGGATTTTGGTCTGGATGGCTTTGATCTCGGACTTCAGTGCGGCAACCTTTGGGATGTCCGGGGTGGCTTTCAGGTTTTCGCGTTGAACTTCGAAGCGTTTCAACATCAGATCCTGACGCAGGTCGATAGTGTTCTGCTGAAAGGTGCGTTGCTGGTCGGTCATTGCTTCTGATTGGGCGCAGTCGTCGCAACTGCCATGCAGGTTGCCTTTGTGATGACCGGCTTGAACCGTGCTGCCGATGGCAAGTGCCAAAGCTATTGCCGTCAGTGTTGTCGTGAATTCTTTCATGGTTGTTTTCTCCTCTGTTTGGGCCGGTATGGCATAAAGTGGCAAGGTAAAAAGTGATTATGTCACTGTTCAGGATTATCGTCAAAACAAAGATCTTTGTATGAAACAGAATGGCAGGGCTATTGATTTGCCGTGCGCACCAGATCAGCCAGGCAGGCGATGAATGCCGGAGAGCTGTTGAGAGCTTCGGTGCGCCTGAAATCACTGATGCCGAGAGCAGCGGCTTCTTCCTTGTACTGAATATCGATCTCGTAGAGGGTTTCGATATGATCGGATACAAAGGAAAGCGGTACCATCAGCAGCTGTTTGCAGCCGGCAGAGGCCAGTTCGGCAATCTTGGCTTCAGTAGAAGGCTCCAGCCACTTGACCGGACCGGCGCGGGACTGAAAGGCCAGGTGATGCGAAACATCGGCGAATCTTTCCATAGTCAGCCGAACCGTAGTTTGGATGTGTTCAAGATAGGGATCTCCAGAGTCTATGAATGATTGCGGTAGACCATGGGCTGAAAATACCAGCTGAACCTTGCTGTGGTCCGCAAATCCGGACAATCCTGACTCTATTTTTTCTGACAGAGCGGCTATATAAAGCGGGTGATCGTAAAACTGGCGGACATAGCTCAGATCGATCTTGATTCCGGATTGTTCCAGTACCCGATTCAATTCGTTAATGCTGGAGCCGACCGTGGCACGGGAGTAATGCGGGTAGAGGGAAAGGACGATAACCTTGCTGATCCCCTCATTTTTAATCGCTGTGACTGCTTCATGAGTAAAGGGTTTCCAGTAGCGCATCGCCACAAAACAGCGGTAGCTATCGCCCAGCGCTTTTTCAAGTTCCTCCGCCTGTTGCTGTGTCAATTCCCGGATTGGTGACCTGCCGCCGATTTTTTTGTAATATTCAGACACTTTCTTTGATCGGCGGCGAGATATGAAGCGGGCAATGGCAGGCTGCAGAAACGCCGGTCCAATGCGGATAATGTCACGATCGGAAAAAAGGTTGTAAAGGAAAGGCTGGATGGCCTCCAGCGAGTCCGGTCCACCCATCTGGAGAAGCAGTACGGCTGTTTTATTCATGATTACCCCAATTATGGATCACAATCTGTCCCCTGGACGGATTAAATCTCAGGCTGTTCTTTTTGCAGGGAGAGTATATAGCATGGTTGTTTGAAAATTGGTATGGTCAAAAGGTGTCTGGACATCAAGCGGTATTTATGCGGGAAACATTAAATATTTCGTCCAACTATTAATAAATGACCTTCACATCTGAAATAAGTACATCAACAACGTAGGGATAGGAATCCGTGTGAAGCCGTACTTTTCGCAAGAACCAGTCGTTATGGTCGTAAATTATATCCATAACTTTGTGGATGGTCCCTTCGTAGAAACAGAGCATGCTTTTCTCAACCATTCTGTATTTCCGGGCCAGTCGCAGAACATATACAACCACTCCCAGCGCTGCTGTAAGTACAAGAGCAAACATCGCACATATAAAAGATCCTTCTGGCATCGTGCACCTCCACACAATAGCCGGTCTGCAAATATTGAATTGATGCTATTTCTCCGTATTGATGAGGTAAATATACCACAATCACAGGATGAAAAAAACCTCTTTATCTCAGCATGTTGCCGGAATAATGGCGAGCTGCCAGGCAAAATCGCACCGTGATTGCTGAGCCCTTAAGCCCTGATCATTACCAGCAGCATCTTGAAGGCCTTGACCGCTTTCAGCTCATGGGGAATGTTGGCCGGCATGATGATCATTTGACCGGCCACAACGGTATGAGGTTCGCCATCGATAGTAACTTCCGCCTCGCCGTCCACGATCTGTACAAAAGCGTCATAGGGCACGATATGCTCACTCAGGCCTTGACCGGCACCGAAAGAAAACATCGTGACCGTTCCGATTTTCTTGTCGATCAACGTCTTGCTGACCACCGAACCTTCATTATAAGCTACCAAATCGCTTAATGTCAGCGCATTTCCGATCAATTCCATATAATCCCCCTCAAAATAACTCCAGCTACTTGTGCTTATAATAGATCTGAAGCAGTCTGCTGGCAAATGTTTTTCAAACTAAAAGGCCGGAAGCATGCAGCTTCCGGCCTTCAGTCGTATTTCAAACAGCAACCTTAAGGATGTGGTTCCTGATTACATCATTCCGCCCATTCCACCCATGCCGCCCATGCCGCCCATGCCGCCTGGCATTCCGCCGCCCATGCCGCCGTCGTCCTTTGGCTTCTCGGCAATCAGCGCCTCGGTGGTCAGCATCAGACCAGCTATGGAAGCAGCATTCTGCAGTGCGCTGCGCGAAACTTTAGTCGGATCGATGATGCCGGCCTGGATCATGTCAACGTACTCATCTGCAGCAGCGTCGTAGCCGAATGCATCTTTGCCGTTTCTGACTTTGTCGACAACTATTGAAGCGTCGATGCCGGCGTTTTCAGCAATCTGACGGATCGGAGCTTCGAGTGAAGACTTGATGACTTTGACGCCGAACTGCTGCTCGGCTACGAGGTCAAGTGCATCCAGCGCAGTCATGGCACGGATGTATGCTACTCCGCCGCCAGGGACGATGCCCTCGTCAACTGCTGCGCGGGTTGCGTGCAGTGCGTCTTCCACGCGGGCTTTTTTCTCTTTCATTTCAACTTCGGTGGCTGCACCGACTTTGATAACTGCCACACCGCCAACCAGTTTGGCCAGGCGTTCCTGAAGCTTTTCCTTGTCGTAGTCGCTGGAGGATTCTTCAGCCTGGGCACGGATCATTTTTACGCGACCCTGGATTGCTTCTTCATTGCCGTTGCCGTCGATGATAGTGGTGTTGTCCTTGTCGATTGTGATGCGCTTGGCCTGACCCAGCATGTCGATGGTAGTCTGGTCGAGTTTGAAGCCGACTTCTTCAGAGATGACCTGTCCGCCTGTCAGAACGGCGATGTCTTCCAGCATGGCTTTACGGCGATCGCCGAAGCCCGGAGCCTTGACAGCACAAACATTCAAAACACCGCGCAGTTTGTTGACAACCAGAGTTGCCAGAGCTTCGCCTTCGATGTCTTCTGCGATGATCAGCAGCGGACGACCGGATTTTGCACTCATCTCCAGAACCGGAAGCAGGTCCTTCATGTTGGAGATTTTCTTGTCATGGATCAGGATTACTGCGTTTTCAATCGAGCACTCCATCCGCTCCGGATCGGTAACGAAGTAAGGGGAAAGATAGCCACGGTCGAACTGCATACCTTCTACTGTCTCCAGAGTTGTTTCCATCGCCTTGGCTTCCTCGACGGTGATAACACCTTCCTTGCCTACTTTTTCCATCGCTTCGGCAATGATGTCGCCAATGGTTTTGTCGTTGTTGGCGGAAATTGTGCCAACCTGGGCGATTTCCTTGTGGTCCTTGATCGGCTTGGAGATTTTCTTCAGCTCAGCCACGATAGCCTCAACAGCCTTGTCGATGCCGCGCTTGATTTCCATCGGGTTATGACCGGCAGCAACCAGTTTGGAACCCTGCTTGTAGATAGCCTGTGCCAGAACGGTTGCAGTGGTGGTGCCGTCACCCGCAACGTCGGAAGTTTTGGAAGCAACTTCCTTGACCAGCTGTGCACCCATGTTTTCAAACTTGTCTTCCAGCTCGATCTCTTTTGCAACAGTTACGCCGTCTTTAGTGATCAGCGGTGAACCGTATGATTTGTCGATAACAACGTTGCGTCCCTTAGGTCCCAGAGTCACTTTTACTGTATCGGCGAGGATGTTGACGCCCTTCAGGATGGCGTTACGCCCTTCCTGGTCAAACTTGATGATCTTTGCAGACATTTGATTATTCCTCCATGAATGAATGTTGTTTTAATATGGTGCAGAAAAAAACTTGATTTATGCTACGACGGCCAGCAGGTCGTCTTCACGCATCATTAGGTACTCGTCGCCGTCAACTTTGATTTCTGTACCGGCATACTTGCCGAACAGTACGATGTCGCCGACTTTTACATCCAGTGGCAGCACTTTGCCGTCTTCGGTTTTCTTGCCGTTGCCGACAGCTACTATTTCGCCACGTTGTGGTTTTTCTTTGGCTGTCTCAGGGATGAAGAGTCCTCCGGCGGTCTTTGTTTCTTCCTCGACCCTCTTGACGATGATTCGATCTTGCAATGGTCTTAAATTCATCTGTACTTCTCCTTTCTATCCTTTGGTGGTTTTTTGTAGAGACTAAATTAGCACTCTAGTTGGTTGAGTGCTAACACTCAGGGAATATAAACAGCGTCCCTGCAAAAATCAAGGGCTAATAGTATAAAATTTTTCGAATCATAATTTGTCTTTGACTTTCAGGGCGTTGATTGTTACAAATTCTCGAATAATTAATTTACCATCCGGTTTTGGTGCCGTGCCTTGCAACGCTCGGTTAAAAGGGAAGAAGGTGTAATTCCTTCGCTGTCCCGCAACTGTAACAGGTGATGAAAGCCGCAATAAGCCACTGGGATAAAACCTGGGAAGGCGTGGTTAGTAAGATGACCCTGAAGCCAGGAAACCTGCCATTCCGAAGCTGTTTCTGAACCTCCGTGGAAAGAGGGGCCGAAGCCTGGTTGTATCTGCTTACCCGGTTTTAGAGCCCCTGTCCAGTCATGGACCGGGGCTTTCCCATTTGGTAACTTCATTAACGCACTTATCCTGTTTATCATTGCTGGGAGTCGAGTTATGTCACGAACAATCTTAATTACCGGCGGCGCACGCAGCGGCAAGAGCAACTTTGCCGAAAAACTGGCGCAGCAGTTCGAAGCCCCACTTTGCTACCTGGCTACGGCCCAGGCGCTGGACTGTGAGATGGAAGCCCGCATCAAGCTGCATAGCGAGCGACGCGGAGAGCAGTGGCACACACTGGAAGAACCGCTCGACCTGACACTGGCAGTGAAGGAATCTGACGGGCGCTACCAGGTGATCCTGGTGGATTGTATAACCCTCTGGCTCTCAAACCTGCTGTTTGCGTATGAAAATCAGGAAGGCGAAGTTGAAACACTCATAATGCAGGATGTTCAGCAGCTGGCGGAAGTGCTGCAGGGGATGGCAACAACAGTTATCCTAGTCAGTAACGAGGTCGGAATGGGTATTGTTCCTGAGAATGGTTTGGCGCGTTTGTATCGTGATATTGCAGGCAGGGCCAATCAATTTTTGGCAGCAGCAGCGGATGAGGTCCATCTGGTTGTCAGCGGGATACCGTTGAAATTGAAATAATACCTGGTCCTTTACCCAACTGGAAAAACATTTGGCCACAGAGGACACAGAGTTCTCAGAGAAAATCAAATAGGATTGTTTCGTCACACCAAGTGGGATATTTAGATCGTATGGTATTTTTCTAAGTAATTACTCTGTGACCTCTGTGGCTTACTTTCGTTTTTGATAAATGCATTTATAAAGGAGCCAAAATGGACATCATACAATCCACCATTAATCGTATCCATCCGGTGAATTCTGAATTATTACAGCAGGCCCAAGCCCGGCTTGACAACAAGACCAAACCGCCCGGTTCATTGGGACGCCTGGAAAAATTCGCCCGCCGCCTGGTTGCTATCAGTGGAACTTCTGATCCGGATATCTCGAAAAAGGTCATCTTCACCTTTGCCGGTGATCACGGAATAGTGGAGGAAGGTGTTTCGCTCTATCCCAGTGAAGTCACGCGGCAGATGGTG
>JBBQCH010000046.1:0-20014 GCA_038318485.1 Geobacterales bacterium | reverse complement strand
TTGATGCAGTGATAATCATACCGGAGCGACGCGTAGCGAAGCGCCACAACTGTCCAAGCCCTAAAGCAGGTATAGTTCGATAGGAACCGGGATAGCGTTGTTCCATAAATATCAGCAATGGAGGCAGAAAGAACAGCGTTGCGTAGAGTGAAAAGATCACCCCCAGCCCGACCAGAAGACCCAACTCCGACAGCGCACGTACATCGGATATATACAGTGCCAGAAACGGGATAGCGGTCGTTATCGCTGCGGTAAAAACTCCATGACCGCTATCGACAAGAGAGAGTTGCAGAGCTTCGGGAGTACTCAGGCCGGCCGAACGCTCAGAATGAAAACGATCATAAAGATGAATTGAATAGTCGGTCCCGAGACCAATAATCAACGCCATGAATGCGAATGAGATGATGTGGATTGAACCTGTAAACAGTCCGGCGGTCCCCAGGGCCAATGTCACGCCGCAGCCAAGAATCATAGGAATCAGCAAAGTCGGCAGCAGCCGTCGATAGGTCGCATAGAACAGTCCCAGCACCACCACCAGCGAGGAGAGGATACAGGAAATAATATTGGACTTCATCGCCGCTTCATCCAGCACTGCGCTGATGTGCGCACCGGCGCAGGATACTTTCAGCGGAGAATCCCGGCGGGCGTCGTTGATCGCAACTACCAGCTTCCGGGCAAAGACCATATCCTGAACGGTCCGGGCCGGTTCGGCAATCATGATCAGCACCGTGCCGTCACGGGAGATGAAATAGGGGGAGTCGGGATCAAGATCAAGAGCCTGGCTGCCGGCTTTGATGCGCGGCAGGATCAGGTCGCGTACAAAAAGCGGGTCGGCGGTAGCCAGAGCGGTCATGCTCCCGCCAAACTGACCGGCCAGTTCCGACTGCAGTCGCAGCAGGAGCCCATCCATGGCGGTCGGTTCAAAACGCGCAGCAAGAGCGGCAACGTCGGAACCTGAGAGAAAAAGTTGCGGGCGGGCAACGGCAAAGGCTACGAAGTCACGAAAAGCGGCAGCCTGGTTTTCATCGTAAACCTGCCAGGTGATTCTTTTGAAGGCCGGCTGTCCATCCACCTTTGCCAACTTCAGTCGTTCGGCCAACCGACCGGCTTCCTGAGGCAGCAGTTTCTTGTCACCTTCCAGCAGAAAAAAGGCTTGTTTGGCGCTGCCGGTCCATTCCATCGAGTCCAGCATCAGCTTCAAGGCCGGCTGGCGGCTCGGGAAAAGCTGGAATATGTCGCTGTCAAAGCGGGTTGAGAAAATTGAAGCGATTGACAGCAGCATTGCAAAGCCAAAACAGAGCAGCACCAGTAGCGGGTGGGTTGTTGTTACTCGGTAGATCCACTCAAGGTGGCGACGGGTGAGGTTATTGACGAAATTGGTAATGGCACTGAAACGGAGCGGTGGCATCAGGCGCTATAGACCCCGCAGTTCGGAAAGCGGCAGAATTTTGATCCCGCTCAATTGTGGTTTAAAAACAGCGTCTTCCAGCGGTGTGTTGACTTCCGGTTCATCAAGTACAATCCGAATGCGTTCATCTTTGCTGTTCATCAACAGCAGTTCGGCAGCAAAGGGTACTCCATTCGCGACGGTATATCTGGAATAATAAACATGTTCACCATCCCGGGTACTTTTTTCAGTTACCAGACCGTTTTCATAAGTGACCTTTTCAACGGTTCCCTGTGCACCGGTGCGTTCAAAGCTGCCGTTAGTACTAGCAGAAGCTGCCGGGGCGGCTTCCATAACCCAGCGCATCAAGCGCCACCCCTGCAAGCCCCCCTTTTCCGGCAGATCGGCAATTTTCCCGACGTAGGCAGTAGAACTTCCGGGATACAGCAATGTGATCTGTTCGCCACGGGAGAAAATTTCCAGCATGGTAGTGCCGAAAGGGGAAAGCATGACCAGATGAAGCTGATCGGGACGGCGATAAACCATAAAACCGCTTCCGGACATACCGTTTTCAGCTGTTGTGACCGACATTGAGATCGCCGCAGACAATGTATCAACGGTGGCGCCCGGCCTGTAATCAAGTGCTGGACGGACCATGCTGCAGGCTGCTTGAAACGACAGTATTACTGTGATTATTAATAAACGCATTGCTGATTTTGTGAGCACATATATCCTGTTAAAAAGTTAAATTTGCGGGTTCGTCTCTGTTATGGATCCAACCTGAATTCTCGCTCAGTCAGACCGATATTGCGGCGCAGGTTTTTGAAAGTCATGGTTGCCTTGTCACCATTACGCTCCAGGATGATCAAACGGCGGATCGTTCCATCGGAAAGAAAGGAAACCGTAAGTTCCTTGACCTGTCCCTTTCCCTGAGGAGTCACCGTTAACGTATAAAGAGAGCCGCTGATATCGACCAGAATTTGAACACCGTCAGGAAGGGTTGTCACCGGTGCTAACAGTTTGGCGAACCAGTGTCCCAATCCCTGGTCCGGAGGAAGCACAATTCTGTTCCGTTTGCCTTCCGGGCCGCCCGCCATCTCAATCACCGAATCTATCAAAACCATTTTGCTGTTATAAGGAGGGTTTATCTCCATAAAAAAATGATCCGGCTTTTTGAAACGGACTTTTCCGGTCATGGACATGTTGCGCTTCATTAGCGACAGGCGCTTTTCCTGAGTGATATCGGCGGTAAAATCAGTCAGTCCAGAAAACCCCTTGCGCAAAACCTCCAGACCTTCCAGTGGCGGAATAGAACGGGCCTGCGCTGAAGAAGAGAATACTCCGGCAGAGAGCATGATCATGGCCACAAATATGTTCAACCAGGTTCTGATCATAACCTGCCAACCCCCAAAGTAAGCTGGACTTTCAGCAGTATGCGTTCGCCGCAGCTTACACTCCCTTCAACCATGAACAGACGGCCGAAAGATTTGATCACCATGGCTGAAACCTTCAGGACATCGCCGGCCTGAGGCAGAGCTGAATACTCGGCCCGATCAATCGCTGCCAGAAAGCCACCCTCCCATTCTTCGGAAATTGTCAGAATCCCGGATAGTTGGGCAACGCATTCAACCAGCAGAATCTGCGGGAATTCGCGCAGGGCCGGAACATTCTTCAGCGCTGATGCGCGCACTCCGGGCTCCAGTTCAACTATCCGGTCCAGCAAAAGAAAGGGGTAACGATGTGGCAGGTATGCCGAGGGATCAGGATTAAACAGAAATGCCTCCGCTGAAACGGATTGCATAGTAAGGCCCTTCCGGAGATGATGCCAAGTGAAGACCGCTCTGGCGTTCTTTTAAAGAGGAGAGCAAAACAGCCATGGAGACCCCTCCCATCGCCAGGGAACGGCCGGTTATTCTCGAAAGGTCAAAAGTTGAATCGGATTGAATCCGCTGCATAAGCGACGGATATTCGGAAGTTGTACCGGAGATTGAAACCATATCACAGGGAGCGTGACCGGACAAAAGTCTGTCTATCCCCTCCTGTTCAATACCTTTTGGCAACAGACCAAATGTGCTGATCCCTTCAACGACACCCTTGACAGTGACACCACGGTTGGCGGCATGTTGTGCACTCTCCAGCACCAGAATACCACTCCCTTCGCCAAAGCAGGATGCATAGCGACCAAGCTGACCAGTGGCGGCAAAACCGTCCATCATCAGCGGCATCAGGTCGTCAGCCCCGCCGGTCAGCATGATGTCTGCCCGACCTTCAGCTATAAAACGGCAGGCCATCATGAAGGCCGACTCGGCCGAGCAGAAACGCTGCACCAGCGTAACATTGGGACCTTTCAGACCATGCTCGATCGAAGCATTGCTGGCCGGCGCATTGGAAACAGTATTGGGAAAGAGCATCGGAGACAGGCCGTTGACACCGTCTTTAAAGTATCCGGTCAGGAATTCGGATGAATTGGCCACACCGCCGAAACCGCAGCCCAGAGCAATTCCGACCCGTTCCGCTGCAATTTCCAGAAGATTAATACCGGCGTCCTTCAATGCCAGGCCGGAGGCCGCCACGGCAAATTGGCTGCAGCGATCCATTTTACGGGCTTTCAGCGGAGCGATAAATTCGGTCGCCTTGAAGGCAACAGCTTTACCCCAACTCTGCCCGCTCGCACAGGGTATCTCGTCGGGCACCGGTGTCAGGGCATCCCGTCGGCTGCGAATTAGTTCAAGTATCGCTTCAACACTTTTGCCGGCTGCGCTTACTGCAGCATAGCCGGTAATGACGATGTCATTTATGGCAACATTCATAGTCCAAGCACCAATGATGTAATATTTCCACCAAACGCAAACGAGTTGGACATGGCAACCCTCAAATCGGTCGGGCGCTTGTCTTCATGGCAGTAGTCGAGATCACATTCCGGATCCCGGCCCCTGAAATTGAGGGTTTGAGGGATAATATGTTCGTTCAGGGAAATGACCGTTGCCAGAGCTTCAATGGCACCGGCTGCGCCAAGACAGTGACCGGTCATGGCCTTGGTTGAAATCAGTGGAACCTGTCCGACCCGCTCCCCGAAAACCAGCTTCATCGCATTGGATTCAACCACATCGTTGAGCTGTGTTCCAGTGCCGTGGGCGTTGACCCAGCCGACCTGATCAACGTCGATTCCGGCCACCGTGAGTGCTTCCACCATGACTCTAGCCGCCGTCGAACCGGTTGGTTCCGGGGCCGTCATATGGTAAGCTTCACCCGCCAGCGCATATCCGAGAACAGCTCCGTAAATCTTTGCACTGCGTGCCAGAGCATCCTGCTCGTTTTCAAGCACCAGGAAGGCGGCTCCTTCGCCTAATGAAATCCCCTGCCGACCCAGGCTGAAAGGAGAGCATGGCTCAGGATCAACTACCTTGAGTGAATTGAAACCGGCGAAAGTAAGCAGCGAAAGCGTATCCGAGCCACCCGCTATTACAGCCTTCTGCTGGCCGGTTGCCACCAGGTCGGCTCCCCAGCCGATGGCGGTGGCCGATGACGAACAGGCGGTCGTTACGGTCCCCTGATAACCGGCCAAGCCATAGCGCAGTGCAACCTCACTGGCGGTCTTGTCCGGCAGAACACCTCGCAGCAAGACCGGCGAAACTGTTTCACCGGCTAAATGGGCTTTCAACCACTGCTCGGCCTGGAACATGCCTGCTGCGCCGCCACCCATTGAAACACCAATTTCATAAGAAGAATAAAGGTCCTTGATGCCACTGGACTCAAGCGCCTCTCCGGCCGCAATGATCCCGAACTGATCGGCGCGGGACAATTTCCGTGCTGACCGGCGATCGAAATAATCAAACGGATCATAACCCTTGATCTGGCAGCCGATATGAGAAGGAAAAGCAGAGACATCGAAAAGGTCAAGAGCTGTAATTCCACTTTTGCCACTAAACAGATTCTGACTGAACTCGGCCGAGTTTTTGCCTACTCCGCAGAAAACACCCAGTCCGGTTATGACAACCCTGTTCCTGATCATCAGAGTATCCCGCCATCAACGACCAGAGTCTGCCCGGTTATATAAGAAGCATTCTGCGAAGCCAGGAACAGCACGGCATCAGCCACCTCATCGGTTCGACCTATCCGACCTAGGGCAGCACCTTTCAAAATACCTGACACAATATCCTGTTTGAGTCCGGCGGTCATGTCTGTGTCGATCAATCCAGCCACAACAGCATTGACGCGGATCCCCATCGCCCCGACCTCGCGGGCCAGTGACTTGGTAAAACTGATGGCGGCCCCTTTGGAGGCGGCATAATTGGACTGCCCAGCTGTACCGGTAACTCCAGCGATGGATGAAATATTTACAATCGCGCCGCTACGCTGGGACATCATCTTGCGAACACCCCACTTGCAGCAGTGGAAAAGAGGGTAAAGATTGGTACGAATAACGGCATCCCAATCATCCTCGGCCATCATCGCCAGCCAACCGTCACGGATGATTCCGGCGTTATTGACCAGTACGTCGATATGGCCGGATACTTGCGAAGCCTGGTTGATCAGCCTCTGAGCCCCTTCGGCGCTGCTCACATCAGCCTGAACAGCTGTAACAGTGCCCTCCAACCCTTCGGCAAGCTGCACAGTTTCATCGGCGGAAAACTGATTGGAAAGGTAAGCGGCAAAAACATTTGCCCCTGCGCAAGCAAAAGCCAATGACACTGCTCGCCCGATGCCGCGTGTGCCACCGGTGACAATTACAATTTTATCCTTAAAACCCACAGATGCTCCGGAACAATTGGTTTAGTAAATTATTAGTTTAACGATTTAAGAAGAATATGTCCAGAGTGAAGGGAAAATGAGCCGTTTACATTATTCAGATCGGTTTTACACGACTGCGACCAAGCCTTTTCATAAGTTTCCAGAGCGGCCCCTTCACCGGAAACATGCGCAGGGCATCCAGCATTGCGTCGCTGATATTGATCTCCAGACCAGGGACAACCCAGCTTTTACGGGAAATGGCCTGGGAAGTGACCAATTCCGCCAGGCAATCCTTGACGTGTGGAGATATATAAAAAACCGGCTCCAACAGGTTGGTTGCAGCATTGATGACTCCTTCCGCCAGAGCCGTCCGGTACAGGGATGTACCGGGGAAGATGCGGATGCCTGTCATGGCTATCACAGCGGTTGGCTGAAGCTCGTCCATCAGTGCAAAGCTCTCCAGAATGGTTTCCTCTGTTTCACCCGGGCCACCGAAAAGTATGTAATGGGCAAAATCCACATTACGCTCACGGCAAAGCAATGAAGCAGAGCGCACTTCATCAACCGTAAAGGACTTGCCCAGGTTTTTGAGAATGGTTGGCGAACCAGACTCGGTGCCATATTCCACCGCATCACAACCGGCAGCCAGCATGGCATCCAGCAACCCCGGCGACATGAAGGCCGGATTGATAAAAGCCGACCAGTTGATCGGAAGTTTTGCAGCAATCATTGCGTGACAGAGTGTTTCGGCAAAATCAGGCGGATAATTGAAAATGTCATCGACAAAATAGACATAACTGACTGCGTAATCGCCAACCAGAGAACGAAGTTCGGAAATGATTTCCTGAACCGGTCGCAGTTTCATCCGGCGACCTTCCAGAAGCGGATAGGTGCAATAGACACAGGCAAATGGACAGCCGCGTTTGGTCTGAACATTGGTCATGCCGCCGTCGCGCTGATACCTGGTAACATCGAACAGATTCCGTCCCGGGGTGCCAATCCGCTCCACCGGCAACGGAGGCAGAAAGCTGTCGCAGCCCCGTACCAGCAGGCCGGGCAGACCGCCAGTATCTTCTCCGCGCTCAATCAGCTCCACAAGCCTCGGAAGCAGTTCTTCACCCTCCCCCACCACGCCGTAATCGGCATCCAGGTAGGCCATAATTTCCAGCGGCATCAGAGAAAAGCCGGAACCGCCCACAACTACTGCAGAATGATAGCAACAGCTGTCTACAACGGATTTGACCCCCTCCAAATAGGAGCGGGAGTTGGGCCAGGTGACGTTGTCGATATTGCGCAGGGAAATAACTACGATGGTCGGAGAAAAAGCAGATAACCTCTCCAGAATGGCGGATTCCGGTTCCGGTTCAAAACAGAGATCTAGTACCGACAGTTCATGTCCAGCGTCATGCAGCGGTCCGGCCAGAAATGACAGGCCGATCGGAAAAACCGGATACGGGGAACGCTCGCGATTGGCCGATATCAGCAAGATTTTCATAATTCGCCCAACCAGGTATGCATCGCGTCCAGGCGCTCGGCAACTATTTGCGGAAGCTGAAACTGCAACACTCCGTCCATGCTGGTAACGGCGTGTGTCGTCAATCCGGAGGCCAGCTTAACGCCGTTGCAATCAACGATAATGCTCTCGAACACCAGTGTGGCGGACTCACCGGGAATCAGTCGGGTACGGATCGTCAGCTCGTCGTTGAAGCGGGCCGGTCTGAGATATTTTATTTCCAGATTGACAACCGGTCCCAGAAAACCGAGTTCAGCCAACTGGAAAGCATCAAGTCCGAACTTGCCGGCCAGCTCGCTGCGGCCTATTTCCATCCAGGCAACATAATGACCGTGCCAGGCCACCCGATATGCGTCCACTTCGTTGAAGCGGACTTTTATGCTGGTTTCGTGATAACTCATGATCTGTTCTCGCTATCAATCCAACGGTTGAATTTTTTGAGTGCCTCACCGGATCCCACTTCAACAAATGAAGTTGCACCCAGTTTCCGGGCAGCGGCGTAGCTGCGTTGCCACCAGACCGGTTCTATCAGCTCATCCAGCAGAAAAGCTGCTATCTGCGGGGCTGTCAGCTGTTGCTGTCCGATGTGCTCCAGCAACGGAATTTTTGGTCCGACATAGCTGTAATCTGAAAAAACTGCCTCAAGATCCGCACCAATTTCCGTTAAGAGCGGCGTGTGAAGTGGAGCGTCACAATCAAAAACCGAAAGTGAGAAAGCTCCGGCCGCAGCACATTCCTCCATGGCAGAAATGATTCCGGAACGTTCACCTGCCAGCAGAAAGTGACTGGATGTATTGTAGTTGGCTACATAGACACTGTTATTGGAGGCAGCAGACTCAACCGGAACAACTCCCAACCCGATAATGCATCCCAAAGCATAACGGTTCTTTTCCGACATCCGGATCAGAGTGTTGCCAACCCTGGCCGTCAGCTCCAGCGCATCCCGTTCAGAAATACAACCACAGGCCGCCAGCGCAGCATAAATACCCATACTGTGCTCAAGAACCAGATCAGGTTCATGCCCGGATGTTCTCAAGACTCGTGCGCGGCACAGACTGGCAGCCGTGCCATAAATCTGAAGCCGGATATTTTCACTTTCAACTCGACCGTCGTCCTGCCAGACGGATGGATCAAATCCGGTTGCAACAGCACATAGTGAGACAATCTCCTGTCCATGAGCTGTTTCAGGAAAAGGCTGGTCATGTCGCAATGGCTGCCCCGGAAACATCCAGCAGTTCATAATAACATCCTTGTTTTTGTTGATTATTCTATCAAAACATTTCCAGCAGATTCTGCCATATCGGCTGACGGCAGCTCAGCATCAGACGGATCATAATAACCGGCGCTGCTGTAATCACGGCCATAAATACCGCCACGTCTAAGGATGTTGTACAGCAGGTTGATAGTTTTTCCGGGACTCTGCAGTACCCGTGATGTTATCGCAGACCAGCGGTAGGCTTCCTGTCTGGCTTCAACCCAACCTTTGTAAAGCTGATCCGGCGTCATTAAACTTGGCCTGAATACGACCTGGCCGTGATCATAGCGCTGCCAGTCAGTGTGCAACATCCGCCCTTCCTGCAGGTATTGATTAAAAAGGGCAGTACCGGGATAAGGGGTCAGGATGTGAAAGGTCGGCAGACTGGGAGCACAACCTTCCAGATAGCGGACTGTGCGTTCGAAAATACCCTGATCATGATCATCGAATCCGAAAATAACCGATGCTTCGACTACCACGCCGGTATCACGAATCCGTTTAATAAGATCTGACTGAGACGAACGTCCGGAGGTTTTGGGATGATTGGCGTGGATACCATCGGCCGATTCGAGACCGACAAAGATTCCGATGCAACCGGAAGCGGCCAGCAGCTTGACCATCTCCGGATCCTCTGCAAAACGGAGATTGGCCTGCCCACCCCAGCACAGACCCATCCCGACCATTCCAGCCAGAATCGGTTTGGCCTTTTGCGGGTCTCCCAGGATATTATCATCCAGAAAAACGGTAAGCTTGCCTTGATATGTGCGCAACTCGGCCAGGATATCTTCAGGATCACGGTAACGGAAGGTATTTCCAAAGTAAGGTGTCACGGTACAAAAGGAGCAATCATAAGGACAGCCGCGGCTGGCCTGCAGCGTCTGGGTAGTCAGGTACTTGCGCCCCGCCAGAATCTCGCGCCTGGCCCAGGGAATCACGAGGCGATCACCAGTCGGCACCGAACGGTAAAATGGTTTCAACCGCCCCCCCCTCAGGTCATCCAGCAGATCAGCCCAAACCGGTTCCGCTTCTCCGATAACAACTGCGTCTGCATGGGCGGCCGCTTCGTCCGGCAGCACCGTGGGGTGAATCCCGCCCAGCACAACCGGTATACCCCTTTCCCGAAAACGATCTGCAATCCGGTAAGCGTGCAAAGCCTGGTGGGTCATGGCCGTGATCCCGACCAGATCATATTGACCGTCGTAGCTGAGGTCTTCCTGAACCTCGTCCACAATTGTCACCTGCCACTCCGGCGGAGTGGCAGCTGCCACCTGATTTAATGAAAGGGATGGCAACTGGAATCGTTTGACCCAGCCCAGCTTGTGGGTGGCCGGGTAGATCAACAGCAGTTTGGGAGAATCAGTCATGCTATAGTTCTCTTGCGACGGAGCGCTGCCCGGAAACCGAGGTTCATCGGCCCGAAAACCTGCACCGAACGGTGCAGCTTGAACAGACGACGGTACATTGAGGAAAAAGAATAGAAGGAGTTGTTGAGCCAGTCATACCCTTGCTGCAGTTCCTCTATACTCATACCATCCGGCTTGAAGTTGACATGTTCCATGTCGTAGTCTCGCCAGTCATTGGAGATAATCCGTCCTTCGGCCTCCAGCCTGCGGCGTACAGCCGTACCTGGATAGGGTGTCAACAGAGGAAAGATGGCGGCTTCGATGCGGGCTTCTTCGCAGAAGCGCAGCAACTGTTCGAATATGGCCGGGGTATCACCGTCATAGCCAAGTACAAAAGAACCGAGGATCCCGATGCCGTTGTCACGGAAAGCCTTGGCGTCCTCCAGATAGGACTTTGCCCGGTTGGTAACCTTACCCATGGCTGCCAGAGAATCCTGGTTAAGGGACTCGAAACCAATAAACATCCCGACGCAGCCGGCCTCGCCGGCCGCCTTCATCAGCTCACGGTCACCTGCAAAATCTATCGGTGAATGGGATAGCCATTTAAAATCCAGCCCCTTCATGCCGGAGAAAAGCTCCAGCGCATATTTGCGGTCGGCAACCAGATTATCATCCACGAAAAATGCGAACGAGTTGGATTTGCGTAGTTGAACCAGTTCCTGAAGGACATTGTCAACCGGTCTTTTACGGTATTTACGTCCGTAAAAAGCGGTCACTGAACAGAACTCACAGTCAAATGGGCAGCCACGGGTGGTCTGGATCGTGTTTGTCAACAGGTAGCGCTTGCCTTTGAAAAGCTCACGCCGGGCAACCGGAATTGTATTCATTGCCATCTGGCCGGAGGACTGGTATCTGGGCTGCAGCTTGCCTTGTTTGAATTCCGAAAGCAGCTGAGGCCAGGCAAGTTCCCCTTCCCCCACAACCACGGCATCGACATGCTGTAATGCTTCCTCCGGCAGGTTGCTGGCGTGAAAACCGCCCATCACAACCGTCCTGCCGCGCCGGCGGAATTCATCGGCGATCTGGTAAGCACGCGGAGCCTGGGGAGTCATAGCGGTCAGGGCAACAATATCGGCATCCCGGTTATAATCAATCGTTTCGAAATTGTCGTCCAGCAGGGCCACTTCCCATTCCAGCGGAGTTACGGCAGCAATCGAGGCCAGAGACAGCGTTGGGAATTTAAAAGCCAGTTCACCCCACAGGCGTTTCTTTTCCCAGCCTGGCGAGATAAAAAGAACCTTCACTTTTTGTGCTCTGCAATATAATCGGCCATGCTGCGAACCGAGACAAACACCTTGGAACCAGTGGCAGCATCCGGCACTACCACTCCATATTCCTTCTCCATCGCAACTACTAACTGCAACGCGTCGATTGAGTCCAACCCCAGTCCTTCACCGAAAAGCGGAGCATCGGTTTCAATTTCTTCAGATGCCATTCCTTCAATGCGCAGGCTGTCAATAATCATCTGTTTAACTGTTTGAATCAACTCATCGGACATGCATAACCTCACTATTTGTATATTAAATAAATATTTGATATTTCACTTTTTTTCCACTTTCCAGAAATCGAAAAAATTGTACCACTGATCCGGATACTGTTTGATGTAACGTTCAAAAACAGCCGCCAATTGTACCATGCCACTGAAGATTGCTTGGGCATGCTGGCCATGCCCCCCCTTGAAATAGATCGGATCATCCATCAGCGTTGCATAACGATCTTCTTCAAGCAGTACAAAGACCGGAATGATCGGAGCCCCGCTAGCCAGTGAAAGGTAGGCGGCTCCGGTTGGAAATGGGGTGCTTTTGCCAAAAAAATCTATCATGATTGTATTTGAGGAGCCGTCCCTCTCGCCAAGCAGGCAAAGAATCTCGTTACGACGCAGTGCATTAATCGCCTCAATGATCGCCAGCGGCGAGGTATCATCCCGATCAACGTAGATTATACCGATACCACGTTCGCCCCGCACCTTTTCACGCAAATCGTTGACCTTTTCGTTCGCTTCACGGAATGTCAGTACGTTCAGTCGATAGCCAAGATCTGCAAGGCCCAATCCACCCAACTCCCAGTTTCCAAGATGGGGCGACACCAGAATTGCACCGTTGCCTGCCGACAAGGCATCATCAAGTGCCTTTTGAGAACTTCGACGGCCAATCAGAGCCTGCAGACTGGAACCACGCAGCCTGAGCATCAAAATCACATCAGTCCAGTTTCGGCAATATTTGTAAAAACACGAGATCAAGAGCAGTTCAACATCATTGCGACCGGTGACAACTCTCAAATTAGCACGCATGCCACGCCGCTGTTCTTTTGCAAGCAGATAAGAAAGCAGTCCCACCGCAAAGGCAACCGGAGGAACGACTCTGCGAGGAATCAGTAACATAAACAGATTTAGAAAGAACAGGCTGATGCCGTTGTAGATTGTCATATCTGTAGCATCATCCCCGAAATGAAACAGCTATCATTTAGCTCTGACCTTTTTCTTTCTGGTCGCATGGTCCTTAAATTCATCAGCCCAGGCTTCATCGGCAATGATTGCATAATCTTTTGAATATGCATCCATCTTGTCCGCCAGACCGGTGAAAATTTCATCAGCTCCTTCATGGGTCGGGTAGGCTCCCTCTGAAGCAAACAGTTCACGACCAACCTCGGGATGATCAATCAACATACAGGGACGCAGCAGGTTGTCATGTTCACCCTGTTTCTGCCTGATCTTCTGAAAAAGCGGAGAAGCCAATGCCTCTTTGATAGACGTGCGGCGAATATTGTCAACGGCATAATGGCAAAACACGCATGGTTCTATATCGCCGTTGGCATTGATATGGAAATATTTCCGGCCACCCGCCAGACAACCGGAAACCATAGGGCCGTCATTCCAGAAATCGATAAAAAGCATCGGCTTTACATCTCTGAATGCAGCCACACTTCGGCGCAGATTGTCACGCTGTCCAGGAGTCGGCATCAGGTCCACATCCGGCTTGCGACCGACCGGCACATAAGAAAAGAGCCACAGAGCAAAGACCCCTTTTGATAGCAGCATGTCGATGTATTCATGGTTGGTGATAATATCCGAGTTTGTTCTGGAGTGGGTAAACGACCCGCAGAAAGAAAGTCCACCTTCGCGAAGCAGGTCCATCGCACGCATAACCTTATTGAAGTGACCGGCACCGCGCCTGGCGTCAGTTTCCTGTTCGTATCCTTCCAGAGAGAATGAAGGCATGACATTCCCAACCTCGGTCAGTTTTTCAACCATCTGCTCGTCAATCAGCCCGCCATGGGTGAAAACAAGAAAAGCCATGTCACTATGTTTTTTGAAGACATCAAAGATGCCTTTCATGTAGAACGGTTCCCCGCCCGAAATCACGGCGAAATAGACACCCATCTCCTTCATCTGGAGCAGAATTGAATCGAGTTCGTCCAGAGTCAGTTCCAGCGATTTGCCATAGTCACCCGCATAGCATCCATAACAGTTAAGATCGCATTTCATGGTCGGACTGATCACCACTGTTGAAGGGGGGTAAAAACCGTTCCGGTCAGCCCACTCCCTGCGCTTGTTGGTGCCATTCAGCAGATGATTGATCGCCAGATTGCTGATCCATTTGTCACGCTGATTGGGGTGAAGATCGCGTAATATTCTTCTGGGAAATTCAATACTGGGATGCTTGACGCGAATAAGCCCGCGCACCCAGCGGATACGTTCCTTATAATAATCTTTTTTAGGGAGCAGCTCCATCAGATGTGTCATTTTGACAAGTGTCTCATCGGATGAGTTGGTTGCCATTGACAAAAGATAGGTCAGCACTTTTTCTTTTGTATAGTTTTTAAGCGATTGAATCATTTTATCTCCATCACATATATCTTAAGAAAGTCATGCATATATCCCAGGTATCCCGTACCGGGCGATAGTGGCTGGTGGAGCGGCCATCTGCAACACGAGCCGCCACAGGTAGCGAACCGATTGAAAACCCTTTTTTCCAGGCTTTTATCAAGATTTCCATTTCCAGATCATAGCCGTTTTTGGAAAGTTTGAGCGCAGAAAGCAACGATGCAGAGTAATAACGAAAACCCGACTGACTGTCGCTGATCTCGAATCCGGTAAGTTTGCGCATACACCAAACTCCAAATCGGTTCCAGAACTTGCGAAGACCTGCCATTTCTCTGAACTGGGTATAGCGTGACGCTATCAAAATTCCATAACTGCCGTCAAGTGCAGCTGAAGCCAAAATTCCTATGGACAGAGGATCATGCTGTCCATCAGCATCCAGCGTAACAACCCCTTCAAAACCTTTTTCAACAGCCCAGTTAAAGCCGGTTTTCAGAGCCGCTCCCTTGCCCTGGTTAACAGTATGTGACAACAGAGTAACAGCATAGCGTCCGGCCACAAGGTACGATTCATCGACTGAACCGTCATCAACTACGACGACTTGAAAACCTTGTTCACAGACTTCATTCAACACGTTTCCAAGGGTAAGTGCGGCGTTATAGGATGGTATCAGGACGCAGACTGCCAAGATTTCACCATTTCCTGCAGAGGTATGCTTGTCCCTGTCTGTGCCAGTTGCCTTATGATTGGCTCAACATTACTGTGTGTTCCATATGCGGCAAAACGTTTTAAAAGTGGCAACCGCAGCCTGGGGCCATTTGGATCCACATCTCTGGGGTGAATAAAGAACACAGCCGGATTCCTGCCATTATGTGCCATACGCACACCTTTAAGAATTGTTTTCATAGGCAATAATCTCAAGCCCCATCCACCACCGCTTGGCAGATTTACAAATCCGGTCGGGGTAACCAGTGGGGGTATTTCCCAAAGATCTCCAGCAGTAGTTGTTAATCGATATGGTGACAAAGATCCCTTTGGATTTCCGATAAACGGAAGCGGGGTACAGCTGGAATCATACAGATAACCTTCACTTGCCAGAATTCCAAATGCCCAGGGGGTGTGTTCATTAAGAGACCATTGGGGAGCCCTGAAGCCAACCGGTTTTTTACCGGTCTGACAGGCGATCAGATCACCGGTGCGTATGATTTCTGCTTTAAATTGGTCAGACGTCAACTCGTAAACCAGTCTGTGGGAGTAACCATGTGATGCTATCTCGTGTCCTCTGGCGGAAATTCTGGATGCAAGCTCGGGGCTGGCTGCCGCAACCGACCCAAGCATGAAAAATGTTCCACGAATGCAAAGCTCGTCAAACAGATCAAGCAATCGCATGGTATTATCAAAGACCCGCCATTGAGTTGAGTGAACCGGCGGCGATACAGCAATTCCGCAGACATGAAACCAGTCTTCAACATCTACCGTATAACAAGTAATAAGCACGCATACCCATCTATAAACAAGTTAATTTTTCAAGTTATACTATTGAAAGAAAACCGTCAAGTGATCCGAAATCAATAACCTCTCCATACCAATTTTCATGCGACTTCAATCCTGTATGCTCCCATTCCTGAAGCAGCGCCTTTTCCAGAATTAAAATAACTGCCAAGGGTCAGCACAGGCAACATACCTGGCATAAGACATCTGAATTCTGAAGTTCCTAACAAGCCGGCATTACCGGTACTCTGCGACCAGGACGGTTGGGAATACCGAATACTGTTTTTAGAACAAATAACGCGATCTGACGCAGAAGACAATCCGGCATAATCGATATCAAGCTCGCCATCTCCATAATAGGCGAATAGTGAGGAACAGCGACGAAGCTGGGATCGCATAAATACATTGAAATCAAATCCATGCAAAAGGGATCTAGCACTGAGAAGTCGCAACGGAGAAGTCAAAATCAATCTGACGTTTTCAGTTACTACCGTATTTTCCATAACTTCCCGACTGGACAAAACAATCAGGTTGAGGTTATCCGGAGATGCAAAATCAATTTCGTGGCGACCCGATTGATAGTCAAGACTATAGATTCCGGTTATAACAGGAACATTATCGGCACACATGTCAGAAATTGAATCAATCAATTGAAGAATTGCACTATGGAAAAGGAACAGATAATTAAATGCATTCCCGACCACAACAACTGTTAGCTCCAAGGACGAACTGTCGATATCCATCCTATTGATATTAAATGCAAATGGTAAAGACGGCTTTTGGTGACGGCGGATAACATCAGGGTCGGTTGACAGTCTTTGCGAAAATACATCTCGGTATGAACAGTCTGTTTCGTCTTTGCATGCCTGGCATGATTCAAATGCAAACCGGCAACAAGATTGCCTGAAAAAAACATCAAATCGGCGCAATGCTTTATAAATATAAGCTTCTTCCGCATCAGCATTATCAGTCTTCAGGTCATAAACCAGTTTAACAAGATTCAGATCCACATAAACTCCACGCAAAAAAGAGGGGCAACCAAACGGCTACCCCTCTTATAACATAAATATGGATCAAATTAAATCAGGCGAATTGTGCCTTCAGGAATTCCCGGTTCATCCGGGCAATAAACTTGACGTTGATCCCCTTGGGACAGGACGCCTGACACTCGTAATGATTGGTACAGTTGCCGAAACCACACTCGCTCATGGTGTCCGTCATATTTTTCACCCGCGCAGCCGCCTCTACCTTGCCCTGAGGCAACAGCGCCAGCTGGGAGATCTTGGCACCGGTAAACAACATGGCGGCACCGTTAGGACAACCGGCCACGCAAGCGCCACAACCAATACATTCTGCAGCATCAGTTGCCTCTTCTGCAATAGGCTTGGGAATCAGGATGGTATTACCGTCAGGCGTGCCTCCAGTGTGGCAGGAGGTATAACCACCGGCCTGGATGATCTTGTCCAAGGCCTGGCGATCTACGATCAAGTCCTTGATAATCGGAAAGGCACGCGCCCTCCAAGGCTCAATATAGATGGTGTCGCCATCCTTGAACTTCCGCATGTGAAGCTGGCAGACCGTTGTACGGTCCTGTCCGCCGTGAGCTGCTCCATTGATGATCTGGGAACACATGCCGCAGATACCTTCGCGGCAATCATGGTCAAATACGATCGGCTCTTTGCCATCGTTGATCAGATCTTCATTGACGCAGTCCAGCATTTCCAGAAAGGAGTGGTGCTCGGTGATGTTCTTGGCCGTGTAGGTTGCGAACTTACCTGGATCGTTGGCATTCTTTTGGCGCCACACGATCAGTGTCAGAGTCATGGTCTTGTGATCGCTCATTATTTATAGCTCCTTACTGCGAGATGAATAGTCTCGAATTTCAACGGTTCCTTATGCAGTTCCGGCTCCTTGTCGATGCCCTTGAACTCCCAGGCGCCGACATAGGAGAAGTCAGCATCGTTACGCTTGGCCTCGCCATCGGGCAACTGGTGTTCAACCCTGAAATGCCCGCCGCAAGACTCTTCACGATGCAGGGCATCGCGCGCCAACAACTCGCCGAATTCAAGGAAATCTGCTACGCGACCGGCATTTTCCAACTGCTGGTTCAATTCGGCACCTGAGCCACTGACCTTGACATTGTTCCAAAATTCTTCACGAATCTTGGGAATCTGCTTGATCGCATCGGTGAGGCTCTCTTTGGAGCGCGCCATCCCGACTTGGTTCCACATAATCTTGCCCAGATCACGGTGGAACTCGGTTACGGTCCGTTTGCCGTTGATAGAGAGGAGTTTTTGGGTTGTGGCGCTGACATCCTCGACCGACTTTTTGAACTCGGCATGATCCGTTTTAACCAAACCAGGCTTGATGGTAGCCAAATAACCGCCGATGGTGTAGGGAATAACGAAATAGCCGTCGGAAAGCCCCTGCATAAGGGCGGAAGCGCCCAAGCGGTTGGCGCCGTGCACAGAGAAGTTAGCCTCTCCCAGCACGAACAGGCCGGGGATATTGCTCATCAGGTTGTAGTCAACCCACAGGCCACCCATGGCGTAATGGGGAGCCGGGTAGATACGCATCGGTGTTTTGTATCCGTTGTCGTCGGTAATGCGCTCATACATCTCGAACAGATTGCCATAGCGTTCACGGATAGTGTCTTCACTCAGACGCTTGATTGAATCGGCAAAATCCAGGTAAACACCACGACCGCCCGGACCAACGCCGAGACCGTCATCACAGGCCTCCTTGGCGGAGCGGGAGGAGATGTCACGGGGAGCCAGGTTGCCGAAGGAGGGATACTTGCGCTCCAGATAGTAGTCACGATCCTCTTCGGGAATCTGATCAGGGCGCTTGCCAATATCTTCCTTCTTCTTTGGTACCCATATACGTCCATCGTTGCGAAGCGACTCGGACATCAGGGTCAGCTTGGACTGATATTCACCAGCCTGAGGGATACAGGTAGGATGGATCTGGGTGTAGCATGGGTTTGCGAAATAGGCGCCCTTTTTGGCGGCCTTCCAGATGGCCGTGGCCGAGCAACCCTTGGCATTGGTTGAAAGATAGAACACGTTGACATAGCCGCCGGTACAGAGACAGACGGCGTCGGCGGCATAACTTTCCATCTCGCCGGTGATCAGGTTGCGGCAGGTGATACCTTTGGCAACCCCGTCAACCACCACCAGGTCGAGCATCTCGCGACGGTTGTACATTTTGACAGAGCCAAGCTTGATCTGGCGGGAGAGGGCCGAGTAAGCGCCCAACAGCAACTGCTGACCGGTTTCACCGCGTGAATAAAAGGTACGGGAAACCTGGGCACCACCAAAAGAGCGGTTATCCAGGTAGCCGGCGTAATCGCGACCAAAGGGTACACCTTGGGCAACGCACTGGTCGATGATGTTGTTGGAGACCTGCGCCAGACGCCAAACGTCGGCTTCACGGGCGCGAAAGTCGCCCCCTTTGATGGTGTCATACATCAGACGCAATACTGAGTCGCCGTCGCTGGGATAGTTTTTGGCGGCGTTGATACCACCCTGGGCAGCGATGGAATGGGCGCGGCGAGGACTGTCCTGGTAGCAGAAAGCCTGGACGTTGTAACCGAGTTCTCCCAGTGTTGCAGCGGCTGCGCCGCCGGCCAGGCCGGTGCCTACCACGATGATGTTGTACTTACGCTTGTTGGCGGGATTGACCAGCTTTAGGTCGAAGCGGTGCTTGTCCCATGATTTTTCAATTGGTCCGGTTGGACATTTTCCATCAAGTATCACAATAACCCCCTTAACCTTTCAGAAAGCCGGCAAAAATTGACACCGGGATAAGAACATATCCAGCGAACAGAACAAGTGCGACCAGACTTCCAAGTTTGACGATAATCGGCTGGCTCTTGTCGCAACTCCAGCCCATGGTCTGAAAAAAGCTCTGGATGCCGTGGGAGAGATGAAGGAACAGGACTACCATGGCACCGGCATAGATGAATGATACAAAAAAATTATTAAAGCCGGCAGCCACCATTCCAAAAACGTTGGGGACCATTTCATTGTGCAGTGGTACCAGATGCTTAAGGGCGGCAGTTTCCGGGCTGATCACCTGAAAGGTGAAGTGCAGCAGGTGATACAATAAAAACAGACCCAGCAGACTGCCGGTCCAGATCATGTTTTCACCGGCAAAGGTTGTCTTCTGTGTAGCTTTAACCGCGTACTGTTGGGGACGCCCACCGCGATTCTCGATGGTAAGCTGGATACCGAACCAGATGTGAATACAAACCAAGGCCAGCAGTGCCAGACGGAAACCGATGATGATTGGCAGAGGCAAGCTGTGGAGGTGTTCGGCATAAGCATTGATGCCGCCATTAAGCCATCCGAAGATGGTACTGTTGCCGAGCAGATGGATGACAGCGAATAACACCATTGCCTGGCCTGTGATC
>JBBQCH010000045.1:0-20239 GCA_038318485.1 Geobacterales bacterium | reverse complement strand
GAGGGCGTCCATGATCGAGGTCAGGTCGACTTTGTTGGGGCAGCGAGTCGTGCAGGTTTCGCAGGAGGCGCAGTACCAGATCGAGCGGCCCGCCAGAATGCGCTGCCATTGGCCCAGCTGCAATAAACGCACAACACGGTTGGGGGGATGTTCCATGAAGGTCGCCATCGGGCAGCCGGCCGAGCATTTGCCGCACTGGAAACAGCGGCGCACCGAGGTGCCGGACAGGGCCTCTACCTTGCGCACAAAGTCCACGTCCATCGTCTCCTGAGAGAGGATCATCTTTTTCTTTTTCACTATGATTTTCCTGTAACTTTATTGCAAAGTGGAATTCATAATATAATTAGCAAAAGGTGCGCCACATTGATAACAGACTGATTTTCATGATTTATTCAAGATCACACAAAGGATAAATACTATTTTAATGATATTTATGGGAAATATTTCCACGATGGCTGGTCAGTATGTGGAGATTGTCGGCACCCGAAAGTGCCGACAATCAAGGGAAAGGAAAAAATAGTTGAATCAGAGTCCCAATGACTCCGGCTTTTTACCAGCATCCGGGAAGAACAACGGTGCGCCATATTTATCCACACCAAAGCGTCCGATAACCTGCTGAGTCTTCTTGGCTACCATGAAATCGGCAAATGCCTTGCCACCCGGGATGTTGATCTTGGGCGACTTAACCGGATTAAGCTCGATGACATGATATACATTAAGCAGTTTGCCATCACCCTCTACCAGGATTTCAAGACCAAGGTTCTTTTTGAGCGCCAGATAGGTGGCCCGGTCGGTGATGGTATAGCACTTCTTCTCGGCAGCCACGTTCAGAGTTTGACCCATTCCAAGTCCGGTCTGCTGGTACCACTTATTTCCCTCAGGATTGATTGCAGCCCCTTTCCAGAGACCTTTTTCCTTGGCATGGGTACCGGAGTTATCGCCACGGGAAATAAAAATGGTTCCAGACTGTGCGATGCGCTTCATTGCATCTGCAGCTGAGATACCCTTGATTTTAGCCGGATCGGAGGCGGGGCCGACGATAACAAAGTCGTTATGCATCACCAGGCGACGGCTTACTCCAAAACCTCCGGTCATGAAATTCTTCTCAGCATCCGGTGAATGTACAAGCAATACATCGGCCTCCCCTTTTTCACCCATCTTCATAGCCTGACCGGAACCGACCGAAATGGTCTTGACCTGATAACCGCTTTCCTTCTCAAACATCGGCACCAGCACATCCAGCAAGCCTGAATCCTGGGTGCTTGTGGTTGTGGCCAGAATGACTGACTTGGTGGAGGCAACTGCCGGAAGGGTAATTGCGAGCAGCGCCAGAATTGCGAGAACGAGTCTCAATCCATTTAACATTTTTGTTAATTTCATCATTTTTCCTTTCGAACTGCGAATTATGGTTTTTTGGTCGCTTGTGCGCGCCAATCTGAAGAGTCGGGAAAAAACATGGCAGTGCCGAAGCGCTCCTTACCGAATTCGGATACAATTTTCTGCCCTTTGAATGGTGAAGTCAACCAGCGCACAAATATGGCTGTATCATCCTTGTTGACCTGTGGAAATTTTTTCTGGTTGACCGGTATCAGCGATATCCGATTCAGCAGCACTTCATCACCTTCCACCAGTATTTTCGATCCAATCTCTTTTTGTATCGACAGGTAAGTGGCACGATCAATCAAAGTGTACGAGCCGGAATTACCGGTAAAGCGCAGAGTTGCGACGTTCCCTTCGCTCCCCTTTTCGTAAATTATATACCATGTTCCGGCAGGTTTCAGGCCGGCTTTGTCCCATAACCCCATTTCAGCCACATGGGTTCCGGAGCTGTCACCACGGCTGACAAAAGGCATCGATTTTTCAGCTATTTGCCTGAGAGCTGCTGTTGCTGATTTCATACCTCGAATTCCGGCCGGGTCGCCGGATGGCCCGACGATTACAAAATCATTGTACATAAAAGGGATTCGCTCCGTTCCGAAGCCTGCCGCAACAAAATTTTCCTCCAGCGAACGGGCATGAACCATTACCAGATCAATCTCACCCTTTTCAGCAATTTTGAGCGCCTCGCCGGTACCGGCCCCCACATGACGTACGCGGATACCGGTTTCTTTTTCAAAGCCGTCCTCCAGCGCCGTCACAATTCCCGCATCAATTGGGCCGATCGTGCTGGACAGCAGGATAAAACCCTTTTCCGCATGCGCCGCTGTAGTCCAAATGCAAAACAGCAGCATAAAAGCCAGCTTGAAGCCTGTCAGTCGTCTCATACTCATTATCTCCTTTCTGTTAAATGGTATCCGCATACTTCTCGGTCTTGTGTATGGTCTCCATTTTCTTCATACGGCTGATCCCCGATCTGCAGGCCTCAAAAGCATCCTCGCTATTTGGTGAACTGGCAGCAACCAGAGAGATGATTTCACCAACGGCAAGACAACCGGTTCTGCGGATCAGCAACACATCCTCCAGATTCCATGACGACTCCAACTCCCCGGCGATACATTCCAGCTCAGAAAGAGTGCCACTCTGAGACTTGTACTCAATTGAGGTGGTGGATTTTCCTGAACCGGCCTTTTGCTTTACAACCGCGTAATGAAAAACCACGGAACCGGAAAAAGCAGTGCAGATAGAATTATAAACAGATGACGGGTCGATGGGATGATCAATAAGCTTTACCACGTTACACTCCATTTTTACACTGATGCCCAGTCCTTTGTAACTCCGCATTATAAAAATGTTGCTGAGTACACCTTGCTATATACCAAACTAATTCTTGGGATACTGCCGTTTGGCAGTATCCCAAGCTTTTAGCTGCATCCTGCTAGAAGATGACCTGGGCCTGGAGCCGGTACATCATACTATCCCCCTTGCTCTGGTCATGCGTACCGGTTACATCCCCTTGCAACTTCAGGTTGTGCTTGTCGAAGTAGTAGGAGATTGCGCCCTGTACGTCAGTTGTAAGGTCATTAACCTTGTCCCGGTTAGGATCAACGTAGGAGTAACGCACAGCCGCTTCCAGGGTTTTCGGAATAATGCAGTAGCCGGCCTGGGCGTAGAAGCCCTCGGCACGCAGCATTTTATTGCTGGTTGTCCCGTCGGCCTGTCCTGAAAGATATTCTCCCTGGGCCGAGAAACCTCTCCATTTGAAAGCGCCATCGACGCCCCAGGTATTGATGTCGATCTTTTCACCTGTAGTAAAGGTTGAGATACCTTTGCCAAGCCAGCCGCTGGTGCCGGCCAGAGTGATGTTGTTGGCTTCCAGAGTTGTTGCTGCGGTTTTGTTAAGGGTGTTACCGTAGTAGTTGGCCCCCAGGGACAGAAGCGGTTTCGGGCTGTTATCCAGATCACTTTCCGAAGTGCCCATCTTACCGAAAGGATTCAAGGTTGCCCGGGCGGCAATGGCGGTTGCTGAAGTATTGCCTTTAGCATCACGCGTCAAACTCTGGCCAGCGCCGCCGTAGGCACCGAATTCGTAGGTTGCAAACCCTTTGGCAATGTCGCCGTGGAGTTTGGCGCCGACATCATAACCGGGACGGAACACGTCCGAAGCGGTGGAGCGGTCTACAAACTGCTGTGATCCGGAGGAGTTCAGCCACTGACGACCGAAAGGCACTTTGGTCTGTCCAGCCAGAATTTGTACTTCATCGATCAAACGGTAATTAAGGTAGGCATGCTCCAGAAGCTTGGAGGAGCCGCCGTTCACGAAATCAACCTGCAGCAGGTAGGTCAGATCCTTGGTGTAAGCGTAACCGTTCATCCACAACTTCATGCGGCGCACTTCCGACTTGTTAGATGGGGTGACTTTGGAACCGGCATCGGAATCTATCAAAGTGAAACGGGTCTGCAAACGTCCACCTAGCGAAAGCTGGAATTTTTCATCCGGAGAAGTCAGGGTGAAGCCCTTGCCAGGCTTGTAATCAAACGACTTGCTCTTGGTCACTTCCTTGTAGTCGGCTTCGCTGATAACACCTTTCTCCTTGAGGACATCCTCCAGGGTTTTCGCGCCTGCGCTCTGCACAGTGAATGCTGCCGCCAGTGCGGTAACTGCCAATACTCTCTTTTTCACATCTTGCTCCTTTGGATATTTAATCGGGGAATAACCCCCGTACTGCTACAGGCAAACAAAAAGGGACCCTTTGTAAGAAAAGAGTCCCCTCATAACTCCGCAGTTATTGCGGAATAAGGTGATTCTCCTTTTCAAAGGAGGGCGGCGCTGTTTCCGGCGACACCCGCAGGCCGGGCGCCATGAGGTTTCCCTGTTAGGCGTGACGGCTCGGAGATTGTTGATATGTTTTATTAGCAGCTGACTGTTCTTGTGAAGTTCATCCACCTTTCTTGATATTCATGGGCCGCAAAACACAAAAAACCCCTTCTCTGGATAGAAAAGGGGGCGCAGACAGACCACCGACAGTGGACCGCCAAACACGAGTACCCCTTTTCAAAGGAGGGCGGCGCTGTTTCCGGCGACACCCGCAGGTTGCAGGCCATGAGGATTTATCCCTTGTAGGCTTTGCAACTCGGAGACTGGCAAATTGTGGTGGCACTATAACGGCAAAATAGTGTTTTGGCAAGTTGCAATATTTATCAGGCTTAAAAAAGCAATAGACCGGAGGATTGCTCCCCCGGTCTCGAAAGGAGCACAAATGGCAGTATGTGCTCGTCCTACACCCGTTTAAGATGACTTTCCAACTTTATGTTTATTGCGATCAGGCGTTACCCGGATTCCTTCGTGCCAGGCGCTTGATGTTAAGCAGATTTTTGTAGCCAACATTCTCGGTGGTGATGTTGCCCCCGGTTGCGCCGCATCCCAGAGTAAGTGAAGGCACCAGAGAGTTGTAGAGGGCGCCGATGGTTCCGTGTACTGAGGGTTGATTCCAGACGACACGGTTGGCATCCACCTTGAGCGCAAACTCATGGGCGATTTCTTCGCTCTCGGTAAATACCACGGCTGAGTGACCGGCTCCACCGTGATCCAATTGGACCGCAGCAGCTTTGATGGCCGCATCCTTGCCATCGGCGACGAACCAGCCAAGTACCGGCGACAGCTTCTCGCGGCTCATCCAGTCGTCACCGCCGGTAGTGATCAACGGCACGATCAGAAGTTTCCTGTCTGCCGGTATCTGAAAACCGGCCAACGCTGCGATAATCTGAGGTGATTTACCAACAATGGCCATATCCGGAACGCCCCGCTCCTTGTCAAACATGACAGTTTCCAGTTTGGCTTTTTCTGCTTCGCTACAGAGGTAGGCTCCGCTTTTTTCGAAAAGTAGCAACGTTTTTTCGGCTATTGCGCGATCATCAAAGATCACCGACTGGTCGGAAGAACAGATCGTGCCGTTATCAAAGGTTTTGGAGGAAATCACGTCTTTGACTGCCATATTCAGGTCGGCGCTTTTTTCAATGAAAACCGGCACCCCCCCCGGTCCGACCCCCAGAGCCGGGTGACCGGAACTGTAGGCTGCCTTGACCATGGCACCGCCACCGGTAGCAACCACGATTGACACGTCCGGATGTTTCATCAGAGCGTCGGTAGCCTCTATGGAAGGCTGGGTCACCCACTGGATGCAGTTTTTTGGAGCTCCTGCGGCTACGGCAGCGTCCAGCATAATCTTGGCGGCTGCTTCGCTACACTTCTGAGCTCGGGGGTGGAAAGCCAGGATAATTACATTGCGCCCCTTGAGGGAAATCAGAGATTTGAACATTGTGGTGGAAGTCGGGTTGGTGGTCGGAGTAACGGCGGCGACGATTCCGAACGGCTCGGCGATGGAGATGATGCCGTCCTCTTCACCGATGACACCAACCGATTTAGCATCTTTCATGTAATCGTTAACCACCTGGGTACCGAAATGATTCTTGATGACCTTGTCTTCCACATTGCCGATACCGGTTTCTTCTACCGCAAACTCAGCCAGATAACGCTCGTTGGCAACTCCGGCCACGGTCATTGCATCGCAGATTCTGTCAACCTGCTGCTGGGTGAAACTTTTGAATTCTTCAAGCGCTTTGAGCGCCTTTGCTGCCATTACATCGATTTCATGTGCCGCTGTTGTCATGTTTCAGCTCCTTTTGTCTATTATGGGTTGAAGTAGCTACTGAATTTCAGATTCAGGCTTGTATGCCTTGTGATAGAGCAGTGTACGTGCCAATTTGTAAAACGTTTTTCTACAAAAACAAATACTGCGAATGCCAGATTGATTTTCCCATTACAATCAGCAAGTTAGATATAAACCACAAAATCATCACAGAGAGAAAAACAGGACAGCTTACGGCAAGTGCGATTGTCACGTGCTCCACTATGGAACAGATCGGAGTTTAAAGTGCTCCACAACGGTACACATAACATTGTTTTGTGGCATGGAAATGGCAGCTATCAACAGACAGAACGGCTTTAGCCCCAGACTGTTGAAATAATCTACAGGTTGACGGCATTATGGAGGAATTAAATGGGAAGTTATGCCACAGAAAAACTTGAAAACGTCCGTAAAGCGCGCGAAGATTTCCTGACCAACGGCATAATTCCGGCCGGTGTCATAACTGACACGATACTCCGCTCCTGGCAGCGATCATCGGAACGGGGTATCGGCATCGAGCGGGGCGAAACCCGCTGCACTCCACGATACGATCTGATGCAGCGAAGGGAAAACAACCACACTTTCCTGACCCGTTCCCAACCGGTAATGGAAAGCCTCTATCACGAGATATCCGGTTCATCCAGTATGGTGTTGTTGGCCGATAGCGACGGCGTGGTGCTGCATTCAATCGGTGATCCGGATTTTGTGGAACAAGCCCAGAAAGTTTTTCTGAAGCCGGGCGGCATCTGGTCGGAGGGAGTCAATGGAACCAATGCGATCGGAACTGCGCTGGAAGAACAGATGACCGTCCAGGTACACAGCAGCGAGCATTTTATAGACAAGAATCGTTTCTTAAGTTGCTGCGCCACTCCGATCTTCAATCCGAAGGGCGGTATTCTGGGAGCCCTGGATGTTTCGGGAGATTACCGTATTCAACAGCAGCACACCACGGCCTTGGTGCGCCTTTCAGCCCAGATGATAGAAAACCAGATGTTTGCTCCGGAATTCCCGGAGGACATTATCATCAGTTTCCATCTTCGCCCGGAATTCATCGGATCGCTGTATGAGGGTATTGCAGTTTTCTCACCAAACGGGTCTCTGATTGCCGCCAACCGCAGCGCACTGCTGCAGTTGGGACTGGACCGGTTCAGGATGGTGGGACAGACCTGTTCGTCTCTATTCAGACTTCCCCTCTCCAGACTTCTTGAACAATCCCGCTATATACCTCAACCGGTACTGAAACTTACTCTTGTTTCTGGTGCTGAACTATATGGGCGGGTCTGGCCGGGAGCTTCGGTGTCTCCGGCTACTGTTCTTCCCGTCAGCTCAATTGCGGCAGCAAATATTAAATCGGTTGATGTGAAAGATAAAACGGCCGGATTCAAGCTGGATGAGCTGGAACATGGCGACCCGAAAATGCAGGCGATAATCACCAAGGCGCTCAGGGTCATAGGGCATGACATTCCGATCATGATCGAGGGTGAATCCGGCACCGGCAAGGAACTGCTGGCGCGCGCCCTGCACATGGCCGGACCACGGCGCGACGGCCCCTTCATCCCGATCAACTGCGCCGCGATCCCGGAAGGGTTGATCGAGTCGGAACTGTTCGGCTATCAGGAAGGCGCCTTTACCGGAGCCCGCCGCAAAGGACAGGTCGGCAAGATCAGGGAGGCTGACAAATGGACTCTATTTCTGGATGAAATTGGAGAGATGCCGCTGCAATTTCAGGCGCGATTGTTAAGAGTATTGCAGGATCGAAAAGTATCGCCGTTGGGCAGCACCGGCAGCCACCAGGTTGACATAGCGGTGATCTGCGCTACCAACCGCCGGGTTCGTGACGCGGTTTCAGCCGGAAGCTTTCGTGAGGATCTTTATTATCGCCTGAATGGCCTGTTGCTGACCCTGCCTAGCCTTAAAGAAAGGGAGGACAGGCTGCTGATTGCAGAGAATGTCCTCCATGACCTTGCCGGAACTGAACGAAATATACAGATTGCCCCCGAAGTCCTTCTGCTCTTCAAAAGTCACCCCTGGCCCGGCAATATCCGCCAGATGCATAATGTTCTGAGAACCGCATTGGCACTGCTTGGAGATGGTCACCTGATAACCGTTGACGAACTCTCTGAGGATTTCATGGAGCAGGCCGGCAATAGCATCAGGAATGGAAACTTTTCAGTGGAACCTTCTGTCAGGAGCGGCAGCGATGTTTTACTGGCAGATGTGGAAGCCAGGCTTATTTCCACCACACTAGACCAGACTGATGGGAACATCGCTGCAGCCGCAAGAATGATGGGCATCGGCAGGAATACGCTTTACAGAAAATTGAGGGGAATTGAACACAGACTTTAAATTTACATATTCACATTCAAAATCAAATCCCCCTTACCCCTCTTTGCAAAGGGGGGACTTTCTGTAAGGTGGGACAATAGTCAAAACTGAACCTGAATAGTTCTGATCGAATCCGTTTGCGATTCAACTCACAACTTGAACTGCAGTGATTTCATGGTTGTAAATTCTTCCAGACCGTGCCGGCCCAGTTCCCTGCCATAGCCGGATTGCTTGCAGCCGCCGAATGGCGCCAGCAGGTTGAAAGTTCCTCCATTTACATCCACCTGCCCTGCCCTTAGTCGCCGGGCTACCCGTTCCGCCCTTGCCGGATCACCGGACCAGACTGCCGCTGCCAGACCGTACGAGGTACCATTTGCAATCTGTACTGCTTGATCCTCATTTTTATAAGTCATAATCGACAGAACCGGACCGAAGATTTCCTCCTTTGCAATGGTCATATCCGGAGTAACTTTACCGAACAGGGTAGGATTGACAAAGTAACCCGCCTCGAGACCTTGCGGCGGTTCTGCACAGCCTGTCAGCAGTTCGGCGCCTTCTGCGATTCCCTGCCTGATGTAGCCAAACACCCGTTCCCTCTGAACCGCCGAGACCAGAGGGCCCATACGAACCTGCTCATCAAGAGGGTCTCCGGGCTGATAAGCGGAGGCGGCCGCCACCGCCAGAGCTGCGGCCTCTTCGTAGAGATGTTCCGGCACCAGCAGGCGTGTAAGAGCGGTACAGGTCTGACCGGAGTTGAAGAAACATGCACCGGCGATCGCTTTGACAGCTGTCGGTAGGTCAGCATCTTCTAAAACCACCGCGGCCGACTTTCCACCCAGTTCAAGTGTGACCCGCTTGACCGATTCGGCCGCCAGTTCGGCCACCCTGCGGCCGGCGCGCAAAGAACCGGTAAATGAGATCAGGTCGATATCGGCATGTCGTGCCAGTAGCTCTCCGACCCCCTGCCCGGCACCTGCCACCAGATTAAAAACCCCTTTCGGAAGTCCGGCCTCATGAATTATTTCCGCCAGGATGAAGGCGGACAATGGCGCTACTTCGCTCGGCTTAAGTACCACGGTGCATCCGGCAGCCAGTGCCGGCGCAACTTTTGCCATAACCTGGTGCAGTGGATAGTTCCAGGGAGTAATGCAGGCCACGACTCCGACCGGTTCACGCACCACCAGGGAGTTGCCGATCCTCTCTTCAAAAGAATATTCGTCAAGCAGCTTTACATAACTATCCAGAACAGCGGACGGAAGACCAACCTGAATGCGCCGGGAAAGTTTAATTGGCATTCCGACTTCGGCCGTGATTGTTTGAGCGATTTCTTCGGCTCTTGAGGTGAGTCCCTGTTGGATTTTTTCCAGATACCCAACCCTCCCTGCAACCGGTGTGCGTCCCCAGGTATCAAAAGCTTCCCTGGCCGCAGCAATCGCCTGACCGGTTTCTGCCTTTGTCGCAGAAACAACCCGGCCTATGACAATTTCGGTGGCCGGATTCCTGACTTCGATAAAGCTTGACCCGACTGGAGATAACCAGTGACCATCGATATAAAGTCTGTCGCGCTCCTGCATACGTAACCCCCTCATAATTAATTATACGTCCTCACCAGCCTGTCCGTGAATAATACCGTATTTTACTTTGTCTGCAATCTTATCCATTTAAAAAAAGCCGTCCCGGATTGGGGCGGCTTGTGTGTTCATGACAGAGCGGACGATTACTGTGGATTGTCAGGCAGCTTTTTTGATTTCCAGGTCAACTTCGGTAAAACTGTTTTCGTCGTTGTTCAGGCAGTTAGGACATTCAAGAGCGGCAAAATTGGCACTGACCGTAATCGGAGTAAAATCCTTGGCCAGACTCTGGTAATAGCATATTCCACATTCAAACGTATTATTCGTTTCCATGTTTTTCTCCTTTTTATTCCAGCTTGTAGTTAATCTTCGATTTTTTTCGTCCGTTTCATATCCACATTCAAAAAAGTTGCAGCAGCAGATGACAAATCAATCAAACGTTCGTTTTATATCTATCCATAAAAAAATGTATCTCTATTTAAGAACGCCCCGTGTGAAGATATCCATGATGTTCCGGATCAGTTCCTCGTCATGTTCCGGAGAGTGATCGACCAGTTCGGCAGTGGCCGGTTCAAGCAGAAAATAGAAATTGATCATGCCGGCCAGGGCCAGGACGGCATCAGCAGGATTCAATCCTTCCCGGAATTTTTCATGGCAGAGACCATCGGTAAATGTATCCAGAAGAATCTGCACGACTCTTTTTATGGCCGGCTTGATAATTGTCTCGAAGCAGGCGGTAGGATTGGTCAGTTCACTGGTGTAGAATCGGAGCAGGTAAGGATTTCTCCGGTAACGAGCTACTGTTGCCCGGATATACAGTTCAAATTTTTGCAGGGTATCTGTTTCCATTTGAACAATCTCTTCAAGCTTTCCCAAAACGGCAAACTGTTCCGTCAGAACAGCAGCATACAGACCCTCTTTCCCTCCAAAGTAGTAGGAGATCATCGAAAGATTAACTCCTGCTGCACTGGCCAGCTCGCGCACGCTTACACCATTAAGTCCTTTCGCGGCAAACAGCGGCACCGCTGCAGAAATCAGGTTGTCGCGACAATCGTTTTCAGCCACACAGGTCTCCTTAAAATATTCAACAGAGGCAATCGTTATCACACAAACGTTTGTTTGATTTTATTATACTCACAAAAACAAAAAAAAGCGAACATATTTTCGCGTATCAGGCTGATCTTTTGACGATCACATCCGATGGCAATGATGGATCCAGTAACTCTGGCGTGGTCGCTAATATCAGTCCAGCAGTTCTCGAACCCTCCTCAACAAATCAAGCGGCTGAATCGGCTTCATTACAAGTTCTGCTCCTTCATCAATCACAGCGCGACTCTGAATAAGATCCTGAGTGTAGCCGCTGGTATAAATGATCTTTACATTGTCATCAGCCTGCCTGATCTCGCTAAATGCTTCCTTGCCGTTTTTCTTAGGCATGATTATATCCATCAGAATAAGCTTGACCTTATCCCTGTTTGCCATAAACTTATCGACGGCATCCTGCCCATCTTCGGCAGAAATCACCTTATACCCGAAACCCTCAAGAACCTCTTTAATCAACTTTCGCACGCCGGGATCATCTTCGGCCACAAGAATTGTTTCATCCCCGCCATTCGGTGGCAGAGGGACTATGATTTCTTTATTCTCTGGAAGTCCCGGATCGATCATAGGGATATGGATACGAAAGGTTGTGCCTATTTGCGGTTCACTGTAAACATTAATAAAGCCGTGATGCTGATCGATAATCCCGTACACTATCGCCATACCAAGTCCGGTTCCTTTTCCAACTTCCTTTGTGGTAAAGAAGGGCTCGAAAATTCTTTTTTTTGTTTTTTCATCCATGCCGATGCCGGTATCGGATATAGATATCATGGCATAACGTCCCGGTTCGCCATAGCCGTTGGCTAGTACGAATGTTTCATCAACATCTAGAAAACCTGTATCGATGGACAGAACGCCACCTTTGGGCATTGCATCGCGGGCGTTAGTTGACAGATTGATCAGAACCTGTTCGATCTGACCTCTGTCGACAAAAACCGGCAGGCTATCGGGAGCGAGAGTGGATTTGAGCTGAACATCTTCTCCAATGATTCTGACCAGAAACTTCTGAACCTGCTGGACGACTTCGTTGAGATCAGTAGCCCGGGGTTTCATGACCTGCTTGCGGCTGAACGAAAGCAGACTGCGGGTCAACTGGGCGGCCCTGTCAGCAGCCTCGATTATCTGCTCCACCTTTTCATTGTGGGGGGAATCCACCCCCAGATCCATTTTCAACATGTGGCCATAGCCCATGATCACCATCAGGATATTGTTGAAGTCGTGGGCGACCCCGCCGGCCAGTTGTCCGATCGCTTCCATCTTCTGGGACTGCAGCAGCTGTTCTTCCAGCTGCTTACGATCGGTAATGTCTTCCGCAATACCGAGCATATAGCGGGCATTACCCTCACTGTCAAAGAGCGGTATTTTTTTGGCATGCAGGATACGGTCTTCGCCGGACTTGGTTTTAATGGTCTCTTCCGGAATTTCAAGCAGGTCGCCAATTGCAAGAACTTCACGATCCTTGTTGGTAAAGAATGCTGCCTGTTCCTCAGGAAAGAGGTCCCGATCGTTCTTTCCAAGCAGTTCTTCCCGTGAGTAGCCCAGCAGTTTCTCGCCGGCTTTGTTAAAGGCGACATATCGTAACTCGACCGCATCTTTCACGAAGACCATGGCCGGGATATTGTCGACAATGTTCCTTAGAAAGTCCTCGCTCTCGTGCAGTTCCTCGAGACGCTGCTGCAGTTCGGGATAATAGGTTTTACGGATTGAATATTCGCCGAATCCGGCCAGTTTCTGCTGTAAAGCGTCCCGCGAGTCGTGAGGATCAGAGTGATTCTTCATAAACCACCTCGATATCCCGCTGGGATGCCTTTCTCGGATTGGTCGCCATGCAGGGATCTTTCAAGGCATGATCGCTGAAGAAGTTCACATCATCACGCCCCACACCCAGGTCGTTCAAGGTTCGGTAAATGCCGGCAGCTTTTTTCAGTTCTCTGACGTGATCCAGCAGCGCCGTTTTTTTCCGGACCGAGTCCATCCCTCGCAGATCCAGTCCCATAGCTTCGGCAATGCGCTCAAAACGATCAGGAGCCGCCGGCAGATTAAATTCAATGACATGGTCCAGCAGGATGGCATTGCACTCGCCATGTGCGATATCAAGCGCCCCGCCCAGACTATGTGCCATGGCATGGGTGGCTCCCAGGATTGCGTTGGAGAAGGCCAAACCGGCCTGAAGACTGCCCTGCATCATGTTGCTGCGCAGATCCAGATCATCGGGGGTTGCAATGGAGGGAATCAGATTGGATGAAATCAAACGGATAGCTTCAATGGCGTGCAGATCGGTCATCGAAGAACGGGCTGTGGAAACATAGGCCTCAATGGCATGTGTCAGGGCATCCAGGCCGGTACAAGCCGCCAAGTAAGAGTCCATTGTGGTCAGGGTTTCCGGATCGATCAACGCCAGATCAGGCACAACCGATTTGCTGATGATGGCAAATTTGACCTTTTCGACTGGATTGCTGATGATGGCGAACTGGGAGACGTCCGCCGAAGTTCCGCTAGTGGTCGGAACGCAAATCAGGGGAGGCATCGGAATCCTGACCATATCCACCCCTTCAAACAGCAGAATGTGCCTGTCATTTGAAGTGACAATTCCGATACCCTTGGCACAATCAATGGGACTGCCGCCACCCACGGCAATCAGTGCGTTGCAGTGTTCCGACCGGTAGACTGCGACACCGGCCATAATCTCATCAACCTTGGGATTGGATGTAACACCGGTGAACAGGGCGAAGGGCAATCCTTCAGCTTCCAGGCTGTCCGTGACATCACGGGTCCAGCCCGCTGCAACCACGCCCGGATCGGATACAACCAGAATCTTGCGTCCGCCCAGGTTTTTGGCATAGCGGCCGGCCAACCGTCTTGCCCCCACGCCAAAAACAAATTCAGGGGCAACAAACTTTCGTAGTTCAAAACCCTCTGACATATCCACCTCTAATGAATGGCTTCCATAATTTTTAAACTATACCCCAAAACAGGGTTACTCTCAATTCATTTGAGGAAACCTGTTTTATTGAGGTCAGGAAGACTTGTTACATTAAAGATAGAAAGTCGATTTACAGCCCATCCAGAATCTGCAATCGCTTGCCGCGATACTCTTCTTCGTTGATCAGCCCCTTGTCCTTCAACTCCTTGAGAGTGGTCAGGCGCTCTGCCGGGCTTCGTGTTTCGCTGATGCGATCGACCGACTGAACAGCCGCAACCGGCGCCAGTGGTTGCTTGATTTCAGCAGCAGGTACCGGAACAACTGCCGGACGCCACTCGTTACTAAAAACCACCCAATCCTTTCTTGCCAGTGTAAAGCCATTCTGATCAGAGTGCGGCTGAAGCGTCCAGTCACCACCCAGTGGCTTTTGTCTGTTGCCCGGTGTGAATGGTGATAGTCGACGGTCTTCGCGATCATTTACGTCCTTCTGAACCAGCCCGACAATCAGATTAAGCTTGCCGGCATGGAAGAAAACCCGGCCGGTCGTCACCTTGGGGCTCTTGGCAAGACCATACAAGGCGTCATGCAGGCCAATAACCGCGAAAGTCACATCCTCGCCGGGTGAAGCCTGCTGGAGTCCTTTTTGCAGTTGGGGTACCAGAACCTCTACAGCAGCTGCGGTAAAGAGCGAAACAGGCTTTTCATTTTCCGCACTGCGCACGGTTAGAGAGGCAAGGATTGCAGTCAGTCTGTCCTGAGACAGTTCAACCGGGTGATCGTTGGCAGTGACTGGATCGCCTGCAACGGTGTCCTGGCGTTCCACTGCCACAAACTGTTCGCGACTCTGCCAGATAGTGCGTTTTGCATCAGCGGCATGTACGGTTTTAGAAGCAGTAAAGAGTATTATCAAAGCAACAGCCATAAACCAGAACCGGATTACTTTCCCACAAAAACACAGTTTCATGAATCCTCCCGTCAAGTCGTAGTTTGTTTCAACAATGAAAAACAGGGACACCCAAAAGTGTCCCCGTTCAAGATCATACAGCACTATTTCGTTTCTGCAAGCATTAACCCTGATAAACAATAGTTACTAACTGACTAAAAAGGAAGCTTACCGTATCCCATCAGACCGATGGCAGGAACGAAGAGACAGGTAAAGCTCAGTGTCAGAAACATATATGCTGCCACCTTGGCGTTGATCTTACCGTATGTCACTCCGGTAACGGTAAAACATATAACTACGAATGTAGTACACATGAATCCAAGGTATGGAACCACGTCGATAATGGTCTTGCCATCAGGTTTAACACCACCACCGGTGAAATAAAGAAACGCATACATGGCACATACCACACCTACAACCAGGGCTCCGTTTCCTACCGTGCGCATATCTTCAATACCGGTCATCAGTACATGGGCGGTCTGCAGATAGAGAACGCCGAAGACGAATAAAAGTCCACCGGTGAAAGGGTCTTTGAAAAGGGCGGTCTGAATAAGGGCTCCAACGACCACAAGCACACCAACAACAGCAGTAACGAACCCAGTGCTCTTGGCTTCGCCGAACCCAAGAAACAGCATGCCGACTGGTACCCACATCATGCAAATCAATAACAAAAGAGCTAACGTCATTGTTTTTCTCCATTAAATTTAATAACAGTCCCGAGAGGGGAGCAAGAGAATACTTATTCGGCTGTGGTCGGATCTATCATGGTTTTAACTTCTGCAACACTGTTGGCCGGGAAACCGCCCTGTTTGGCATGCTCCAGAACCATTTCCTTGTTAGGCGCAATATAAATGCAGTAGATTTTGTCATCGGTTACATAACTTTGCACCCACTGTATCTGCGGCCCAAGTCCGGAAAGGACGCTGCATGATTTCTGAGAGATGGCTTGCAGATCCGCAGCAGGAATAGCCCCTGCACCAGGTATTTCACGTTCTATGACGTACTTTGGCATAGTAATCTCCTTGTCGTTAAATGACTGCTACCAGTAGAACATCGTGCCGAGAGCAAACGCATTGGAGTGCTGTTTGGCACCATCCTGCCAGGTGTTCTGGGCATAGATGTACTCAGCCACGAACTGAGTGAACTTGTTCAGGTTATAGGTGACCGTAGCAACGGCGGCTTCCTGGTTTTTCATGGCAATGGTACCTCCTCCAGGCTCATTGTCGTTCAGCTCCTGACGGCTCTGGCCGTAGTTGGCGCCAACCATCCATGTTGGATTCAGCTTGTAAGTTGCCTGGAGCAGGTAGCCCCAGTACAGTCGCGTTCTGCCGTTTGCATCCTGAGTATCGCCAAGGACCGCACCATCCTGTGTACTGAGCATCCCCAAGCCACGGCCACCGTAGCCGGAAGCCAGCAGGTTCAAGCCGCTGAAGCCGGCACCCACGCCATAGGCTCCACCGATGGATTCATCATCCTTGCCTGGACGCATAGCAGCCGTATCGGATCGAACTGCGGTCTGATACAGGCCGGAGACCCAGGCTTGAACCGAGGTGTCGCCATATGTTTTTGCATAGGAGACTTCAGCTTCGACACGGGGGGTGTTGGTCTTGCCAGTATCGGGAGTCACCTTGTAAGGCTCGCCGACTTCAAGTGCCACTTTCACTCCGGCAAGATCTGGAGTGGTATAACGGATCTGTGGACCAAAGCCGGTATAGAGATAGCCATAACCGATATGCCCCAAATTCACGGTGTTTCCACGAGCCCCAACCACACCGGATGTCAGCAGGGTCATGTCGGTCAGGATGTTCTTGCCCTGGTACAGATTGAGAGCACGGCCGGCCAGCAACTCGCCGTATTTACCCTTGCCGGTGTAGAAAATTTCGCGGAAATCGATGTTTCCGCCGGTGTTAAATCGGGTATCGTTCTGATTTTGAATACTCGGATAAATACCGACCCGCACAGTTGAATCAACTCCGTTTGTGGTAGGCGCCTTGACGTTGAAGGCGACGACCGACGGCAGCAGACCAACGCCTATGCCGAAGCGCTGGTTATAGCCACTCGTAGACCCGCCATCAAGTAAACTCGCTGCCCTAGTGATGCCAACCGGGTCTTTCGGCAGCGGCTGTGTAGAATGATAGTACGAAAAAACATCCACGATACCGTCCGTACTGAGCTGCCATCCATTTTCGCCGCCGATAACAAAGGCAGCATTAGAAGGACTGACTGATGCCATTGAAACTGCCGTTGCGACTCCCAATGCAAGTAACGTCTTTTTTTTCATAATTTTTCTCCCTCAGTTCAATAAATTTGAAATTTAACGCCAACCCCGTGTTTCAATGTGTTTTCAACCACTTCCAACAACTAATTACATGAAACATTTTACTCACTCAATCCCGCTACTCCTTTCCAAAGATGGTTTGTTCATTTTTTGATAATGGCTGCACGTGACACGACTTAATGACTTAAATTAAGATCTGGTTTCAATCCAGACGACAAGAACACGCCGATAAACATCCACAACTCGCTGTCAGATGCGATGCAACCGCAGTGCCAAAAATAAAACATTGGTTTTTTTGAAAGATTACAGTAAGTTGCAACTACCATACAAAACAGACATCAACTACAAGCAACTGTAGATTAATTGGACATAATCCATAACAACCTGTTTTAATTGAATATTGCGGAAATGAGGAAGAGTTCTACACCGTAGAGAATAGTAACAGATCAGACAAACCCTGATAAAATTCTCGGATCAGATTAAGATTGAAAATATAATTGCTTAAAACCGAAAAACAATGAAATACATAGAACTAAGTTATGAATTGGGCACGAGCATTGCTTGTATACAATAAGTAGTCCTAGCTCTTTCGGCTCGTCCCGGGGCGATGTTTTACTGCATTTTTCAGGAAAGGCATCTGATGGAACAACATTCCGAAAGTTCAATGAACAACTATAAATTTGAAGTACCGGAAATAATATTCGGGCGAGGCATGCTGAGCCAGGTCGGTTCGTGCGCCCGCCGACTGGGCGGAAAAAAGATTTTTCTGGTCAGCGATAAAGGTCTTTTCCGTGCCGGATGGGTTGATCAGGTCATGCGCAGCCTGCTGGAAGCGGGCCTTGAATTTATTTATTATGACAACATCACCCCCAATCCCAAAGATTTCGAGGTAGAACAGGGGGCTCAGGAATACCTGCGGTACGGAGCCGATGTAATAGTTGGCCTCGGCGGCGGCAGTTCCATGGACGCAGCCAAAGCAATCGCTATTCTGACCTCAAATGGAGGCAGAATTCTTGACTTTGAGGGGCCTGATAAAATCATCCGCCCACTGCCGCCGCTGGTGCTCTGCCCGACAACTTGCGGTACCGGATCAGACGTCTCACAGTTTGCAATTATCAACGACAGTCAGCGCCGCTGCAAAGTCACCATTATGAGCCGCTGCGTCGCGCCCGACATCAGCCTGACAGACCCTGACACACTTGCAACCCTGCCGGATGAATTCGTTGGGACAACGGCTACCGACGCACTCAGCCACGCCCTGGAGGCTTTTTTTTCAGTCGCCTCCACAACTCTCACAGATGTACATGCCATCAAGGCCCTGCGCCTGCTTACAAAAAGCCTGGCCTCAGCAGTCCACGAGCGGAAACCGGAAGATCTAGAGAACATGGCACGGGCCAGCCTGCATGCCGGCATGGCTTTTTCCAACTCGCTGCTGGGCATTGTACATGCTCTGGCCCACCCGATCGGCGGCCTGTATGATGCAAACCACGGCAGCATCAACGCGATACTGCTGCCGGAAGTAATCCTCTACGACATTCCGGTTGTCACCGAAAAGCTGCAGGAACTCGCCTGGGGATTCGGGCATCGTTCCAACGGCGATATCATTGCAGCCGGTGATAAGGTCCAGGAAACGCTCGATTCTCTGCTGGAGGCAAGCGGAGCTCCTCGCAGTCTGCGCAGCATCGGGGTTCTTCGCAAGGACTTACCGGAACTTGCCCGCCGGGCTCTAAAAGATGTTTGCATAGTGACATCTCCACGCGTGGCCGATGAAGATGACCTGTTGCGCATTTTGGAAAGGTCATATTGATGGAGAATATTGTAGTTCGTACAAAAATGGATGAAACATCACTTGAGCGCCTGCTCGGACTGGAAAGTTCCAAAATCGGGTTTTATGGCGAGGTCAAACAGAAGATCCAGGAACTGGAAGCCGCCAATCAAGGTCTGCGAAGTAAAAGCAATGAGCTGCAGGCCATGTTCGACTCAATCGGTGATGGAGTTGTTGCCTATGACCACTTCGGCAAAGTTCAGCACCGCAACCACGTCTGCCCGCAATATTTTCCACAAGAAACTCTGCCGGGCTGTTCCTGCAGTGAGCTTTTCCACCCCGAGCAGCCTTCGGACCCGCAGCACTGTCCGGTGGAACGGGCTCTGAAAGGCGAAAAGACCGAGATATCCTTTACGTCACAACTTGTAAAAGGACAAATCCGATATTTTGATGTAACGGCAACTCCGATCGAAGATATTCATGAAGAAATGAACCGGGCTCTGGTTTTTCTGCGGGACGTCACAGAAAAGCGGCTTCAGGAACTGCAGTTGATGCAGGCGGAGAAGCTTTCCAGCATCGGAGTTCTGGCAGCCGGAGTCGCTCACGAGATCAATAATCCGCTTTCATCGGTAGCGGGGTATGCAGAAGCGCTTCTAAGGCGTATAAATGATGAGAAGTCGATGATTGAAGACCCGCGACTGGATGTTTTCCCCAAATATCTGGAGGTCATAATCAGGGAGTCATACCGCTGCAAAGGTATTATTGACTCTCTGCTTTCCTTCAGCCGAAAATCGGATGGCTCTGTCTGCAATGTAAATCTCAACAATATACTGTTGGAGGTTCTGGAGCTGGTCCGACACAAATCACGCTATGAAAAAATCGATATCCGCCTGGATCTGCAGGACAATCTTCCTGATATTACAGGTGATTCGTCAGGCCTGCGCCAGGTCTGCATGAATTTGCTGATGAACGCACATCAGGCAATAAACGGGGCTGGGGTTGTGGAAATTTCCACCAGTGCCAACGATCAGTCAGAGGTAGAACTTCAGATTGGTGATACCGGTTGCGGTATTTCCAAGGACGCCATCGACCAGATCTGGGATCCGTTTTTCACAACAAAAGAGGTAGGAAAAGGCCTTGGACTGGGACTGGCCGTGACATACAACATCGTTAAACGCCATGGTGGCGATATTACGGTGGAAAGCAAGATAGGCAAAGGATCAAAATTTACGGTAAGGATACCTGCATGTCAAAAATAGTCCGTAATG
>JBBQCH010000044.1:0-20436 GCA_038318485.1 Geobacterales bacterium | reverse complement strand
CATGCACACCGCCATCGGCACCTCTTCGGCAATCGGTTTTCCAATCGCACTGGCCGGCGCTGCCGGTTATCTCGTCAACGGACTGGCTGTTCAACTCCCACAATACACTCTCGGATATATCTACCTGCCGGCCCTGATCGGCGTAGCAGCAGCCAGTATCGTCACCGCGCCGCTGGGAGCCAAACTTGCCCACAGTCTGCCGATCGACAATCTTAAGAAAATTTTTGCCGTGCTGCTGATTCTGATGGGAACAAAAATGCTGCTGAGTCTGTTTTAAAAACGAATGATGGAGCCAACCAGCAAAGACCAGACCCTTGAGCCGGAAGCATGGCTGCGTAAACAGGCTGGCAAGGTGCGCCTTCCTCTTGCCACGGCTGTTATTCTCGGTCTGCTGGGTGGAATCCTGGTCATAATCCAGGCCAGAATGCTGGCCACAGCCTGCCACTCCCTGCTGATCAGACACACCCAATCGAACAGCATCATCCCCCTGGCGGCCGGGATTGCAATGATTGCTATGCTGCGCGGCATTGGATCTTATCTGGCGGAGCGGCAACTGATACTGGCCGCAACCGCTCTGAAACAGCAGATCATCAGCCGCCTCTATCGCCACCTTCAACATTTGATACCTGCCGGAGTTGCTGGTGAAGATGCCGGCAGCATGGCAGAAATTGTTACTTCCGGCGTAGAGGGTCTGGAAAGCTACCTGACCCGCTTTCTGCCGCAGTTGATCCTTGCCGCCCTGCTGCCGCTTCTGGTTTTGGTGGTTGTTTTTCCGGCTGAATGGAAAGCCGGCCTTGTTCTTCTGTTCTCGGCTCCGTTTATTCCGCTGCTGATGATCCTGATCGGTAAAGGTGCCGAGCGCCTGAACCAGCGGCAATGGGGAAAACTGACCCGCATGGCGGGACATCTGCTTGACCTGGTGCAAGGCCTGCCGGACCTGAAGATGTTCGGAGCAGCCGGACGCGAAGCGGGCCGGGTTGCCGAAATTTCCGCCGAATATCGCCGCAGCACCATGGCGGTGCTCAAAATCGCCTTCCTTTCAGCCCTGATGCTGGAGTTTTTCGCCACGGTCGGAACCGCCGTGGTGGCCGTAATCATCGGATTCATGCTCCTTTCTGGAAAACTGGAACTGATCAACGGTCTGTTTGTACTTCTACTGGCTCCCGAGTTTTATCTACCTCTTCGCAGCCTGGGTCTTTCCTGGCATAGCCGGATGAACGGCACTGCAGCCGCAGCACGGATTCTGCTGCTGCTCCAACCTCTGCCGCTTCAGGAAAGCGGTACCCTCCCCCTTCCCCAAAGAGCCCCCGGATTGCAGCTGGAAAATGTGACTTTCCGTTATGGAAGCAATCGGGGAGGAATACAAAATATCAATCTGGAGCTCCCGGCAGCATCAGTCACCTCTATTATCGGTGAAAGCGGCAGCGGCAAATCCACGCTTGCGCGGGTTCTGCTGGGACTTTCAAAACCGGAAAACGGCAGAGTGCTGGTTGATGGATCTGATCTTAACACCCTCGATCAGAACCGCTGGCGCGAACGGTTGGCCTGGGTGCCGCAGCGACCCTTCTTTTCAGCCGCCAGTATCAGGGAAAACCTGCTGGCTGCCAGGAGGGATGCCGGTGATAAGGAGCTTTGGGATGCCCTTGCTGCAGCGGCGTTATCGGATGCCATCGGAAAGCTGCCGCAGGGCCTTGATATGCAGCTGGGTGACCGGGGAGCCGGTCTTTCGGGAGGCGAGCTGCGCCGACTGGCGCTGGCACGGCTGGTACTTCGCAATCCGCTGATGATTGTACTTGACGAGCCGACCGCCGGGCTTGACCGGCATAACGAAGAACTGATCGTTGACACAATCGAACGTTTGTCGATTGATCGGACAATGATAATCATCAGCCACCGGCAGGAAGCATTCAGAAATTGCACACAGTTGCTGCAGATGGCAGATGGGCGCTTGGTACTGGCTGCAATACCGAAGGCGGGGCCATGAAGGCGCTGGTCAATATTTTCAGAGCCATGGCCGCCCGCCAGTGGATCTGGCTGATAGTCGGGATTCTGGCCGGGATTCTGGTGATCGCCGCCAATGTTGCCTTGATGGCTGTTTCAGGCTGGTTCATAGCCTCCATGGCGGTTGCCTGTGTCACCAAAGCAGCCTTCAACTACGCCCTTCCGGCGGTTGCAATCAGGACACTGGCCATTTTCCGTACCCTGGGCCGTTATGCCGAGCGGATGGTAACCCATGAAGCGGCCTTCAGGATGCTGGCAGATCTGCGTGTCTGGCTGTTTGAACGTTTGATTCCACTTGCTCCGGCCGGTCTGGAGGGTTATGCGGGAGGTGATCTGACCGGACGACTTCGGGCGGATGTGGACAACATGGAAAGCCTTTATCTCCGGATCATCGCGCCGATTACCACCGGATCAGCCATTATTCTTCTGGCTCCGCTGTGCCTTTCGATCTGGTCCCAGGCGGCCGGCTTGACTCTGTTTATCGCCCTGCTTTTGGCAGGAGTGGCGCTGCCGCTGATGACCAGGAATATGGCCCGGTTGCCGGGCTCACGTACGGTCAGGCTGGCGGGAGAGTTGAGAACGGTTGTGACGGAAGGTCTGCAGGGAGCTGAAGAGTTGCTGCTGCTGGGAGCTTCCACCGAACAGGCCGACAAGGTGGATGCACTTTACGCTGAAATAGCCAGGGAACAAAGACGGCTGGGCGGAATCAACGGCGTTGTGATCGGAGGCATAGTGACTGCCGGCGGCCTGGCTCTGGCCGCCTTGCTGGTGATCTGCGCACAGGAATTTGCAAGCGCTGCCATAAGCGGACCGGAACTGGTAATGATGCTGCTTTTCTCGGCCGCCTCTTTTGAAGGAATTGCACCATTGGCCGCCGCCCTGCAGACACTTCCCGCCACCTCAGCCACAGCCGGACGCCTGATGGAACTGGCTGCAATGCCTCAGCCTGTTCCGGAACCGGTCAACCTGCATCCCCCTTTTTCAGGGCACGGGATTGTTTTCAGTGATGTCTGTTTTGCTTATGGCGCTGGAGCCGAGGTTCTGACCGGTTTTTCACTGGTAGTTCCGGAGGGGAGCCGGGTGGCCCTGACCGGTCAAAGCGGATCAGGCAAGAGCAGCATTGTCGAGCTGCTGCTTCGGTTTCGACCTTATCGCGGCAGCATAACCATCGGTGGAGCGGAATTGCGTGATATTTCCGGATTGGAGATATCCAGCCTGATAACAGTAGTACCGCAACGCCCGCACCTGTTCAACAGCACCATCCGGGCCAACATTATGCTGGGAGCTCCGGATGCCGACGATCAGCAAATAGTTTCAGCAGTTGAGGATGCCAGGTTGACGGTCTGGATTGGATCTCTGCCGGAAGGACTTGAAACAACTGTCGGGGTTGCCGGCAGCGCCGTATCGGGAGGAGAGGCTAAGAGAATTGCCCTGGCTCGGGCACTGTTGCATGAAGCGCCGATTATCCTGATGGACGAACCGACCGAAGGTTTGGATCTTGAGACTGAACTGAAGGTAGTTGAAAGACTGAATAAACGCCTGCAAGGTAAAACAGTTCTGCTGACGACTCATCGCCCTGCCTGTCTGGCCCTGGCCGAACGGGTAATTCTGGTCACTTCTGTTTGAGAGAGTTGCTCGTAGAAATCCAGAGATCCATGATTAGCTCCTATTGGTTTAACACTTCACTCCAATAAATACCCGCTGGCAAGTTCACAGTATTCCGAGATCTGCCTCTCCTGCCAAGACTGATCTTTTCCCAGTTCGCGCGCCATCAACGCCGCAACCGCAGGCGCTACTGCCATACTGGCACGGGCATCCAGCAGCAGCGCCCTGGTGCGGCGGGACAGCACATCCTCCACCGTTCGCGCCCATTCGTACCGTACCGCCCAGATCACCTCTCCCAGACAATATGGCAATGACTGATGCAGCGGTTCGCACCAGCCGGAGTTCTCTTCCAGAAGTTGTTTAAGTGCCACTGCATCACTGCCGTAAACCTGCCATGGATCTCCAGCCTCAACTCCTTCCTGCCAACCGTGGAGGTGCAGGCTGCCGGTAACGGAAGGGCGGTCAGGCAATCCGGCAATCTGGGCGGCAGCGGTAACCGTGTCCTCCCCCATCTTGCGGTAGGTGGTCCACTTGCCGCCGGCAATGGTAACCAGTCCGCTGCTGTCAACCAGCAAGGTGTGATCGCGGGAAAGGGAAGCGGTGTCACCGCTCCCGCCGGATCGCACCAGCGGCCGGATGCCGGTAAAGACGCTCAGCACATCAGCCTTTACAGGGTGCCTGGTCAGGTAGCGGGAAGCATGGCTCAGCAGAAAACCAATCTCTTCCGGCAGGGCAAGCGGTTCGAGGGTCGCCTCCGGAACCGGCGTATCGGTGGTGCCGACAATGGTCCGGCCGTGCCAGGGAACCGCAAACAACAGCCGTCCGTCGTCAGTGTGCGGGACCATGATGGCGCTGTCGCCGGGCAGGAATGAGCCATCCAGCACAAGATGCACTCCCTGGCTGGGGGTGATCAGCTGTTCGGCATCCGGATCGACCATCCGTCGCACGCCGTCGATAAAAGGTCCGGCGGCGTTGACTACCACCTTTCCATTAATCCTGAATTTGCATCCGCTTTCAGCATCACAGGCCAGCACCCCTGCCACCAAATTATCATCTTTGAAGATGCCGGTAACCTGCAGATAGTTCACTGCAACTCCGCCCAGATCGGCAAAAGTCAAAGCCAGGCTGATGGCAAGACGGGCATCGTCGAACTGGCCGTCATGGTACATCACTCCGCCCCGCAGGCCGCTCGTCTCCACAGTCGGAATGTGACTCAAGGTTTCCTCCAGTGAAAGCAGGCGGGACGGACCGAGCCCCAGCTTACCTGCCAGGACATCGTACAGTTTAAGCCCGACCCCGTAGAAAGGGCCTTCCCACCAGTCGTAGATCGGAACAACAAAAGAGAGGTTGTGAACCAGATGGGGAGCGTTGCGGATCAGCAGACCACGTTCGCGCAGCGCCTCAAGTACCAGCGAAAGGTTGCCCTGCTGCAGGTAGCGCACTCCGCCGTGAATCAGCTTGGTGCTGCGGCTGGAGGTGCCCTTGGCGAAATCGCTCTGTTCCAGAAGAAGAGTCCGGTAGCCGCGACTGGCCGCCTCAACCGCCGTGCCCAGGCCAGTTGCGCCGCCGCCGATCACAATCATGTCCCAGAGCGTTTCACTTTCAAGCTGTTTCAGCAGTTCTTCCCGTTTCATGGCAGCTCCCACCCTTTGCTCCGTTCCAGTGCCCGGTTCCAGCGACCCCGCAACTCAGCCACCCTGTCTCGCTCCATTGATGGTGTAAAAACACGCTCCGACTGCCAGAGCTGCTCCAGTTCGGCCTGATCGTTCCAATAGCCGACCGCCAACCCGGCCAGATAGGCCACCCCCAGTGCTGTAGTCTCGGTCACCTTCGGCCGTACGACCGGAACACCCAGCAGGTCGGCCTGGAACTGCATCAGCAGATTGTTGGAGGTGGCTCCGCCATCCACCCGCAATTCGGCCAGCGGGGTTCCGGCATCCTGCTCCATGGCTTCCAGCAGGTCGGCGGTCTGAAAGGCGATGCTCTCAAGGGTGGCCCGTGCGATATGCCCGGCGGTGGAGCCACGGGTCAGGCCGAACAGGGCACCACGGGCGTAGGGGTCCCAGTGCGGGGCACCCAGTCCGGTGAAAGCCGGCACCAGATATACGCCGCCATTGTCGGGAACCGAGGCGGCCAATACTTCAACTTCACCGGAACTGCGGATTATGCCGAGACCGTCCCGCAGCCATTGCACCGCGGCACCCGCCACGAACACGCTTCCTTCCAGGGCATACTGGGTCGGACCGCCAGCCCGCCCGGCTACAGTGCTGATCAGGTTACGCTTTGAAATAACCGGCCGGTCGCCGGTGTGCATCAACATGAAACAACCGGTCCCGTAGGTGTTCTTGACCATGCCGGGTTTGCTGCAGAGTTGGCCGAACAGCGCCGCCTGCTGATCGCCGGCGATTCCGGCAATCGGAACGCGTGCAGCCAGGAAGTTTCCGGCTGTTTCACCGCAGACCCCACTGGAAGCAACAACTTCGGGCAGCAATGCCGGCGGAATCCGGAGTATCTCCAGCAATTCCTGATCCCACTGGCAGGTATGGATGTTAAACAGCAGCGTACGGGAGGCGTTACTGTGATCGGTAACATGCCGTTCTCCCCTGGTCAGGTTCCAGATCAGCCAGGAATCCACCGTACCGAAGGCCAGCTCTCCCGCCTCCGCCCGGCTCCGCGCACAGGCAACGTTGTCCAGAATCCAGGCCAGCTTGGTACCGGAGAAATAGGCATCCAGCACCAGCCCGGTCCGTGTACGAAAAAAAGGCTCATAACCGGCAGCTTTAAGGCGGTCGCACTCTCCTGCCGTGCGGCGGTCCTGCCAGACGATGGCATTGTGGATCGGCTTTCCTGTGTTGCGGTCCCAGACGATGGTGGTTTCACGCTGGTTGGTGATGCCGATGCCGGCGATGTCGGCGGCCGTCAATCCGGCCCGCGCTATGGATTCCGCTGCCACGCCCAGCTGCGATGCCCAGATTTCATCGGCGTCGTGCTCCACATAACCCGGTTGGGGGAAAATCTGGCGGAATTCCTTCTGGGCCAATCCGCACACATTCCCGTCATGGTCAAATACCAAAGCGCGAGAACTGGTAGTTCCCTGATCCAGGGCAAGGATGAAACTCATGTATTTGACCTCCTGAGGGTTAATGTCGGGGGATTTCTGCTGCCAGAGCGGTTACTGAAAGTCAAATATCTTTTCAGAAAACGGTGTTGACCACTTAAACCTACCAAACCTGCTGATAATTCGTATATGACCGGTTCACTCACACATGAACTAGCCATCTATCCAAAACAGAACATTTAGCGTGTGAATATGAATAAGTATTTGTAATACAGAACGCGTTTGTAAGAAACTACTTTTAAGACATTGAATATCCCAAACTAGCATTGATTCCGTTGTATTCTGCCGTCATTTCAATTCTCAAACCATCCTCCGAACAGGACGGAACATGTGGAGGACGTAGTTAAGTTTGTTAATTTGCTTTATTAGTTTAATAACTTAACTACGTCCCCAAAGCCTCCCAAGCAAAAGACCTCCCGGTAACCACACCGAGAGGTCTTTTGCTATACACAGTTGTTCGTATTTGTTCATATTTGTTAATGGGCGATCCTTTGCGGTTGCCCTTAGACCCGTCTTTTGGGTCCATGTTGATAATACAAATATGCTGCAGTCAAAATCAGGCCACCCGCCGCAAGGGGATGGCCCTACATCACTTCTTTCGGAAGATAGATGCTAATCTCTTTATTTCAAGCTGATACTTGTTTCGCCACGGGCAATAACATCAACAGTCAACCGGTCGTTCAAAACAGCCGCGTCGCCAAGAGTTAAAGAGTTTACGGACCCGGTCAGATTGGCATGATCAGCTAATTTGACGGAGGACAGCGCCTTGGACGCTTTAAGGCGAGCCTTATCCAATTGCTCTACGACGGTGTTGTCGAGCTTCGACTTGATCGTACTCCGAATGGTACTGCTGAATAGCCAGCTTCCGGCGCCGATCAGCCAACCGGCGTTCTTTGTGTCAAAATCGACATTTTCAAAAGTAAGCAAATTATTTTGTGCGTTATAGACCGGCTTCGCAAACAGGGTTAACTCACCGTCAAAATCACCAGTAGCGTTCAATACAACAACCAGGCGACCATCCTCTCCCTTCAGGTTGAAACTTTTTATCGTGATTTTCTTATCATCACCGAAGGTCTGATTCAGCAAGACCGGGTTCAGAGCAGTCACGAGATCTGCAAAGTAAATGTTAGAGACAAGCTGAATATGAAAACTTTTATCAAAGGCCGGGAGTTGCTGTACCGAAGGCAGCGCTTTAACCGGAGCCGCGACCGGCTTTGGCCCGACTATTATTTCGGCACCAGTGATGACTCCAATTGCCAACTTAATCTGATTATTTGCCGTCAGCAGCGGGCTCATGACGATTTTTTCCGGAGTCAGCTTCAGCCAGGCACTGAATTCTTTGCTTACCAAAATCGGTGTAAACGCATTCTTCCAGAATGGGGCAATCTTGGACCTAAGCTGGATAGAGTCATTAACTTTGGAATCAATGATCGGCGCAAGAAGCCTTTGAACCGGCTGAGAGATGTTATCAACCATGCTTTTCGGATTCAAAGACAGCGGTCCTAGTTTGAATGAGTTGGCCAGATTATCCGACAGTCCGGTGTAGTAAAGCTCGGTCTTGAGGCGCCAGTCCGGAGTGACGCTGACTCTGGCCTTGAATCGAAGACCAGCCCGAAGCGGAATACTCTCATAGATTGCATTGCTGAGTGTCATCTGAACAGGCACCGTCAGATAAACAAAATCATCATTTGCGGTAACTGATATCGGGCCATTACGGAGAACAGTGACTGTTGACCCCAGTCCACCCTGCCCTTTGTAGAGTTCTTTTTGGAGAGACTGGTTAATAATAGCGGCCAGGTCTGCCGCAGAGGTTACAACGCTAAGGTTGATCGAAGATGTTGGCAAGGCTGCGGAAGCAGATGTTGTGATAAACAACAAGAACAGGAACGTGGTGAAAATTCGGTAAAAAATGGTGATACCCTCCTTGGGTTTGATTGTTGAATGTAGTCTGAAAATGAATTCGTATTTGTAATACAAAACGCGACAGGAAGGAACTACCTAAAAAAGTGATTTTCAAACCCAGCCAGCTCCTTATGTGAACGGCATATGAATCAATTTGTATCATTTTAACTCAAATGATCCCATTTAGTATTACGCTATTCAAAAACAGGGACAAGTACGAGTTCATTCGTAGTGGTAAAAAAGAGTGCCGTTATAAAAAAACTCCATACATCCTACCGGCGGGCATCAATTTCCCTCTTCGACATAATCACAAGTGCAATCCCGCCCAGGATACCAACCGAACTCAGCAGCAGACGAAGCGAGATGGTTTCACCGAGAAAAATAACTCCCCCGACAGCAGCCAGGACAGGCACAGTCAGCTGAATGGTTGCAGCATTGGTGGACTTCATGCCGGGTAGTGCGGCATACCAGATTGCATATCCTAACCCAGAAGCCAAACCACCCGAGAAAACGGCATAAAGTATTCCCGCACCATCCAGCGAAACATTGGCGAACATGACTGCATACAGGAGTATTGAGTAAGGCACGGCACGCAGAAAATTACCGGCCGTGACAGCGGTCGGATTACCGGAACCTTTTGCCCGCAGGGAATAGATGCCCCAGGCAACCCCGGCGGCCAGCATCAGTGCCGAACTGATCAGTGGCGGCGACGATAATCCCGGCAGCAGGAGATTGACCAGGGCGGACAGGGCTGTGCAGAGGCCGAGCACCTGCCAGCCCCTCATTCTTTCTCCGCTCCAGAGGCCATAACCGATCATGGTTGACTGGACGGCTCCGAAAAGTATCAAGGCTCCAACAGCGGTGGGTAATTTTACGTAGGCAAATGAAAAACCGGCCGCATAGACAAACAATAACAATGCAGACAGCCAACTGCCCGCCGGGCTTTTCGAACCGCCCCGTGCGATCACAATCAGCCAGAGCACAACTGCGCCGGAAATAATCCGTATGGATGTGAAACTGGCTGCGTCAATGACGGTGTTTTTTAACGCCATCCGGCACAATAGCGAATTAGCCGCGAAGGCGATCATGGCAACTGTTGCGAGCAAGGCAGTGCGGGCAGACAGATTAATCTGCAAGCGGGTCTTCCCCTTCCTGCCAGCCTGAGAGGTATTTTTCAATCAGGTGGAAATCCTCACCCTTGTGTTCGGTGAGAGTGACGTAAATATTCGCCAGCGGGATATCCATGGTTTTGTGCAGCAGATCCATGAATCCCAGTGTAAGGGTTCTGCGCTGCTGCATGGTGCGCCCTTCCCTGATATCGGCATTGACCAGCGCCACCCCTTTTTCCGGTTCTTTGACCCGGCCAATCGAGATGTTGTAGGTGCCGAATTCACGGATCGAAATACTGATGTGATCAGTGCCGGTATCCATAATTTCCGAAAAAAGCTGTCTCACCTGCCCGGCGAAATCTATTTTCTGTGTATCGCTCATGCTTTTGTTAATTTCAAACTGTAAATGCGGCATAAATCCTCCCGAGCAAAGAGTTGATCAGATATTCAGGGACAATTGCCCAAACGTTTGGCCTTGATCTTCATATTCATGGTCTGCCCCTCGGTCTGCATTTTCATGGTCGAATCGTAGGCATCCGTCTTATAGACCGTTTCACCGCTGAAAACGCCGGCATTTTGACCGGTACACTTCATCTTCCAGGTAACTTTATTGCCGGATTGTTTTAAATCGGTAACGGTACAGTTCTTGTCAGTAGAGATGGATTTTTTCTGATCTTTAACATCTTCCTTGGTGTAGCAATGCTTTACCTTGGTGGGTGGCATCTTCATCGGCATACCGGGCATTTCCATGGTTGAGGTCAGCTCCCAGTATCCTTCTCGCATTGTCTCAGCAGCAAAGCAGGTAACCGGCAGGACCAGGGCAAACAGAACAGCAATCGCAGCTTTTTTCATGATTGAATCTCCTTTGTGAATTAATAGCCTGAAAACATTTTAGCCACAGAGTTCAAAGAGTAAAACCAAAAACTACGAAACAGACAGTTTTTTCTGTGACCACTGTGCCAGATAATGTCTTGCAGTATTACTTGACGAATTTCATGGCTGCCGAATTCATACAATAACGCAGGCCGGTCGGCTTGGGGCCGTCATCGAATACGTGCCCCAGATGAGCTTCACAGCGACTGCAGAGCACTTCGGTCCGCTTCATGAACAAGCTGTTGTCTGACTTCACAGTTACGTTCTCCGGGGCGATCGGCTGCCAGAAACTGGGCCAACCGGTGCCGGACTCAAATTTGGTTTCAGAACTGTACAGGTCATTGTCGCAGCAAACACACTGGTAAGTGCCCTTTTCGTGGTTATTCAGGTCAGCTCCACTGAAGGCCCTTTCGGTGCCTTTCTCACGGGTAACGTGGTACTGCTCTGGAGTCAGCTGTTTGCGCCATTCAGCGTCGCTTTTAATAACCTTGTCACTCATGATATATTCCTTTTTACCTGCTGAATAAAGTCGAATCTGCTGTGCCTTGATGGAATCATCAGGGGTCGCTGTGGCTGTTGGAGTTGTCCCCTTACTGTTGCAGGCTGCAATCAAAGTGATCAATCCGCCAATCAGAAAAAGTCTTCGTAATATCATATGATCCTCCTTTGCTGTACTCCATTCTACACGCTTCGCAGAATGATAGTTATCAAGCCGTTTCCTGCCAATCCAGCTCGGTAGTTATCGTAATACCGGGTGTCAAGGAGCGATATACCGGGCATTTCGACGCATGTACTTCAAAGGCACGCAGAACCTTGTCTTTTTGTTCCGCACTGGTTGCAAGGTGATAGACGACATGGATCCGTTTGATTACCAGTACATTGTCTTCTTCCCGCTCGATCTCGCCACGGACATCAGCAGTAAGTCCCAGATCCCCCAAAATCACTCCCCTGCCGGCCAAAGAGCCTCCGAAGGTTCCAGTCAGACAACCTCCGGCAGAAGCTACAACGTAATCCAATGTCGCAGCCCGTGGTTTGAATGTTTCAGGAGCTATCTTGTAATGCTCGGCAATTTCATCGTGGACCCCAAAGATAACCGGATCCTTTTCCGAAGGCAGAATCGCCATATTATCCGGTACGCCAAGATGGTCAATTTTTATGATTGATGTGTATGCTGTTTTTGACATGATAGATCTCCTTCCAGATAATTGTTTGAAATGGTCAGCCCGTTCCCGAACCGGCCGGTATTTTCTCCTCGCATGGGACCCTGGTCTGGCAGAGTCCGCATCCGGAGTGTGTCACACCGAATTTTTCAGCAACAGCTGTGACAACTGTGCCGTAAACATAACGACTGCAGGCTTCCTTATCGTGTCCATCGTGAGAAAGAGCCCCGATCGGGCAGCGCTGGATGCAGGCGCCGCAGCTCTTCTCGCGATAATACAAACAATTGTGATAGTGATTCGGATAGGGTCGCAGGCTTGGAACCAAGGGCAGGTCGGTAATCACGCTGCCACATCGATGTGCGATTCCTCGTGGAGTTATCAGAGCGTCGTTCAGACTGAATGTGCCCAGTCCGGCAGCATAGGCAGCGTGCCGTTCCGACCAGGTAGAAGACCTGCCTACCGGTGTATCGGCTAATTCACGCCAGCTTCCTTCAAGCTGGGGAGCTACAGCGCTGTGTCCCTGCTCTACCAGCCAGTTAGTCACATGACGACGCAACGCAGCGTTAAACTGCTCGCCAAAATTTCTGGTCAGGGCCCAGGCTTGTGATGGATATATTTTCTCACTACGGTTGCTTTCCCGGGTACTCTGCGTGATCGGCAGTATCCAGGAAATAACCGTAGCTGCCCGCGCGTTGGCTCCTGAAGAAGCCTCCATTACCTCTTGCGGTGTACGGTGAAACTCGCCAATGACACTTTTATAATCCCTGAAGATCTGGTCATCTGCAGCCGCATAGCCGACCAGAGGATCTTTAAAATATGGTTCGCCATCCTCAGCAAAGCGGTTGTCCGGACTATCCTCAACAAATTTAAAAATCAAACTGCGAATGGTATCTTCCATAAACATCCCCCTGTTTGCAGAATTACAGTACCATTTTGCCACATTTGATCAAAGCTGGTCAAGCAGGCCATCAGTGTTTTTATCTGTTACATCAATTTACTTTTCGCGATCCAGTTCTCTTCTGACTGCAAGGCCGAATTTTTCCAAAGTATATGGTTTTTGCACATAAGCTCCAACCCCAAGTTGCTGGAGCGCCTTGACACGTTCGGATTCTGAATAGCCGCTGGCAATAATGGCTTTCTGTCCCGGACAGATTTTAATGATCCCCATATAGGTTTCAAGACCGTCAATGCCTCCCGGCATGATCATGTCCAGCACAACCAGGTCGGTTGTGTGTGAATGCAGATAATTCAGGGCGGCCTCGCCACTGGACGCGGTCTCTACTGCATAGCCGAGTTTAGAGAGCATGTTTTCAGCAACCTGTAACTGCTCGGGAGCATCATCTACAATCAGTACCCGCTCTGTCCCGATATAGTCCTCCAGTACAATCCGCTGGGAAGAGAGCGCCATAGGCTCACGGGTTACAGGCAGGTAAAGAGTGAACCAGGTTCCCTCCCCTTCCCTGCTCTGGAGGTCGATATAGCCGTCGTGGTCCTTGATTGTGGCCCAGATAATTGTCATTCCAAGGCCGGATCCACTTCTCCGCAGGGACTTCTTACTGTAGAAGGGTTCAAAGATTTTTTTGAGATCCTCATCAGCAATTCCAACGCCTTCATCAACAACTGTGACACAGACATAATCCCCGGACGGAATTTCATCATACAGCCTGAGCGGCGTATCAAGGCACCTGTTGAACGATGACAGCCTGATCATACCTCCAGCCGGCATAGCCTCGGCAGCGTTATTCAAAAGGTTCATGATAGCCTTTTCCATGTGAACTCTGGAACCTTTGATACTCAGGAGGTCAGGTGAAAGACTGCTATCCACCGTTATTTTTGGATAGTGGTTCCGGAAAGAATCGAATTCCAGCGATGCCAGGTAGTCCGTGATGACCGTATTTAAATTGAAAACCTCGGATTTTACTACGCCGTGTCTGGCCAGTGTCAACAGATCCTGAACTATCGCCGCCGCCTTATGTGCGGATTGCTGGATGAGAATTATTTTGCGACGCAGTGGGCTGTCCGGTGGTATCTCCAGCAGCAGCAAGTCCGGATAAGCAACCAGCCCGGTCAGAATATTGTTAAGATCATGTGCTACTCCGGCTGCCAGACTGCCAATTGCCTCCATTTTCTGGGCATACTGCAGTTTTTGAGTCATTTTCTTTTGCTCTGTAATATCATGGATGATTCCCTGCGTGCCGGCGAACCCATCCGGGCAGGGAATGTCCCCTTGATAGATTCCTTCCGCAGAAACGTTGAAATAGCGGATTTCATCGTTGTCTCCGTCCTGTCTGTTAGACAGCAGCAGACGCAGTTCCAGATCAAATGTGGCCCGTTTTCCAGTTCGTTTCTCATTTAACCTGTATTGAGCTTTTTGAAGATCATCGGGCGCCACCAGATCGAATATCATCCGGCCAAGCAGTGATTCCGGAGAAGAGACATATTTTGAAATGGCTGGACTGATGAAAGTTATATGGCCGGCAGGATCAAGGCGAAAGATGATATCCGGCACTGTTTTGATAATTGAACCCAGATCCTTCTCACTGCTTTTCAATAATTTCAGGGTAATGTTGGCACCCGCGGTTGCAGCAAGCTGGATTTTCCAGGTTTTCAAGATAGTGAGAATGACATAGTTGATCAGCACCAGCACGGTTGGCAGCAATGGTGAAAACAGGTATCCTCTGGATTGAAAAAGAAGTCCCATGCCAACCCAACTGAAAATAATGGCAGTCACGCATACCGCAGCACTTGAAAGAATTCCCATTCTGGCTATGGCCAGACAGGCACATGCCGCAACCAGCAACCCGATCAGGACTTCCCATAGCAGAAACTGTCTGGTCCGGATTACCTGCTGATCAGTCAGCATGTTATCAAGTACCTGCGCATGAACCGCCACATGGCTGTGAACCGGACTAGAGGAGGTTTGATAGTCCTGTTCCAGACCGGCAGCCGAGGAACCGATCAGTATGATCTTGCCTTTAATTTGACCGACTGTGACTTTTCCGCCAAGAAGTTCACCGGCTGAAATCCGCTTTATTTCACCAACCCGGTGTGAAAACTGTACAATCATGTTGCCATGAGTATCGACCGGAATAGACCTGTCTCCCACCATAAGATCAAGGCTGTCTATTTCACTCCTTAATATCCCGATCTGATTTACCTTGCCATGTTGCATTAACATCGCCAGTGTTAATGACGGGTAGAGCCGATCCCCGAACTGAATCAGCATTGGTATGCGCCTAAGGACGCCATCGGCATCCGGTGTTGCATTCAGAAAACCGGAGTGCGTCACTGAGTCGGAGAATTGCTTAAGGTTGCAGACAACACTCTTAGCCTTGAAAAAATCGGCATAATCACGAACTTTACCGGATTTGTTGATCCAGACAATACCGGGAGGATGTAGTCCACATGTGGTATCTGTTTTCGGAATATCGCTGAACAAGAATTCATACCCGATAACAAATGGTCCTTTGGCCAACATGTTGTCAAGTAACAGATCATGGTCTGGAAGGTCGGACTGAATTTTTGAGTTTCCACTCCTAATGACGTTTTTTTGATTCACTGGTGAGGTACGATCCGGTTCGGCCAGGATCAAGTCCAGCCCAACACTGGAAGCCCCCGATTCGTTGATGGCGCGGAGCAACTGTTCAAGCCGGCTGCGGGGCCAGGGCCACTGGCCATAACGGGCCAGGCTGTTTTCATCGATATCCACAATAACGACTGAACCTGATGCCGGCCGGGTTTGAGAATGAGTCATGATGACATCGGTTGTTCGGTTGTTTAAGGAGGAGATAAAGGCGGAATTAATCAGGTAAACCAGGCAGACAGCAACGCTGAGAAAAAACCCGGTGAGCAGGATTAGCCGGGTTAACCTCTGTTCGTTGTAAATTGGTTTCTTCATATCCATATTACCCCGCTATCTGACAACAACCTCTACCCTTCGATTTTTTGGTTCATTCACGTTGTCACCCGTTGGAATCAAGGGGTTTTCCTTGCCGTGAGAGGTAGTTCGGATTGTAGCAGGTTCAGCGCCCTGACTAACCAGCAGATCTTTAATCGATGAAGCTCTTTTGCTGGAAAGTGCCGTATTAAATTCCCTGCTGCCGACTGTATCTGCATGTCCAATCACTGAGATGTCGGTTGAGTTCCGGTCTCGAATAGCTGCCATTATGTCAGACAGAAGCTTGATGGAATCGGCTGTAAGTATGGATTCTTTTTCAAAATAAAGCAGGAAATGAACCGGGCTTTTGGGCTGGATGGAAAGGGCTTCTGCAAACATCTTATCGAGAGTTGCCTTACCGAGATATTCCGGCTGGCCTGGCTGTTCTTTGGCGTCTCCGATGGTGGTTGCCTGGTATGGCCTGTTGATAGCGACACTGCCGACTTCATTCCCAACTGAGATGCTGCCGGTCTTGCCGTCCAGGTCAGGCACCAGGGCAACCAGAGACTTTTTGGCGCAGCCACAGAAAAGGGTGATCAACAGAATCAGAAGAGCAAGTTTTGCGATATCAGTCATATTTCAGCCCCATTATTTGTTTGTCGCAAAAAGATTTTCTCTCGGTAGATTGCCGGATGCCCCTCAATCCACTTTAACCAGAACGTGCGTGCCACGCAGCCCCACGGTCGCGAAAGGCAATTCGATATGCACCACATTTGGCGCCAGTTTGCTGATTTGTCCCGACAAGAACGAAATGGTTCCCTGAATAACTTTCACGATTAAAGACAGTTTTTTCTCATTTGGCTGAAACAGAAAATCTTTTATAACAACCTTGCTGTTCGGGCCCATGGAAATGATCGTATCGTCGTCAAGGATCAGACCGGCCTTACCGTTCGGGCCGGTTTTAACAGTATCACTCAGCATGAGTATCAGGTTGATTTCACCCTTAATGTCTTGGTTGTTTCTGATGATTACAACGTCACCAACCATGGATTTGACAATTCCGATCTGATCTGCAGTTACACCATAAGCAGGGTTGCCGGTAGTAACCATCGCGAAAAACATAATCAGGATACTGACATATTTCATACTACGCACCTCGCATTATAAAAATCGGTTCACTCCGAGCATATACATGTATCGTAAGACTCTTATAATCTAATATTATAGCTTCATTAATACCATTTTAAACGTAAATGTCAAACAGATTGGGAAAGTGTTAATGGTAAATATTTTGCGGTTTATGGCCGGTTTATTATTAGAATATACATACCATCATATTAAGGATCCATAGCTTTTGTGATGAGTTTTTTAATCCATATTTCGAACCATTGGAGACAGAAAAATCAACATGATTGACAGTTGCATACACATAGCGCTACAGATATAAGTCAATGAATTTCAAGAATAGACATGATTGAATCCATCGCATCACGAAGCGCCGAGTTTTATTGAGTGAAACTCTCGCACCCGGTTTATAAAAATAATTTGAATCAGGAGAAAATGGTAATGGAAGATATTCAAAGCACTACCAAAATCCGAAGATTGGCTGCAGATTCAGGCACCGCTCGGATGGCAGACATGAAGGTTGGCAGGGAATCGTCGATCATTGAGGAGGATGCTTCACCAGAGGTCGCACGGGAAAACATAGTCAAGGATCTGATGAGGATATTTGATGGTTTGCTGGGGTGTACGTCAAAGCGCACCGGGGCAAGTCTTACTTATTTGAAAGCCGGAAAAACAAGGCCTGAAAACTTAGCTAATAAAAAACCTGATAACGGAACCCAAAGCAAGCTGGAACAACAAATTTACCGACGGATCAAGGGACTTGTAGAGGTGAATTCTCCCAATACCGGTTTCGCCCTCGATGTTCTCTATAATAACGGCACATATTTTTACAATAGGGCCAATGTACCGCTCTCTTTCGGGACCTTTCTAACCTCGCTGGTTGCATATTTGGAAGGGCATGATTGCCTGAACACCTGTCCGGATGAAATGGTGAAAATGAAGGAGCTCCTCACCCGGGGTTAGACAATTACTTCAATCGAGCTTATTCTTCTTAAGGATCGAGAACAAAAAATGTAACTGCATTGCTTCAAATAGAAGGGCCGGATTTAAATATCCGGCCCTTGATTTCAATCAGTTCCTGACCTACCCTTTTAATCCTTCAGTTGCCCTGCCAGAATTTCCACTGAAAACATCAATCACAAACCATACTTTTTCAGGACAGTTATTAGTTCTGATATCAGTTTGGTTGCATCCTCGCGTTCCAGCAATTCCTCAATCTGGCGGAAGTGGGCCGGTTCACGAATCCCTGGGACAAACTGCAGGCTTTCTCGCCGGGATACGGCAACCCGGTTGGCCAGTTTCAGATCCAAATATACTTCATCAATGGCTGCAATCAGGATTTCCTCTTCTTTATCCAAAGCTATCCCGGCATCAAATCAATGGGCCGGTTCGCGAATACCTGGGTTGAGCTGGATCGAGGAAAGTTCTGTAGCCGCAGCCTGAATCTGTAACCCAGGAATGTTTCTGAAATGGGCCGGTTCGATCCAGTCGGTTTTGAGTTTCAGTTTGAGCGCCTCATACCAGATCAGGTATAGACTGTAGCTTCCTGCAGCCACCTTTCCAAGTTTGCTGCTGCCGATTTCCTTGAATAACGGGGCAAACTCTTTTTCAAATAAAGTACCCTGAAGGTTTTTTGCCGCAAATTCTACTCGTTCGATTTTACCACCGCTACCAACCTGAAACCTGACCGGCAGTGTTGTGGTGACAACGAAGCCGATTTGCTGGGAGACCCGGTCAAAGATCGTATCAATCTTTGGTTGGATCCCCTCTTTGATAAACCGGTAGATATCAACCAGATCTCCGTAACGCTGCACGAGCACAGGGTGGGCCGGTTCGACCCAATCACGATTCTTGATATTGACCATCTTGATGTTCCTCCTTTATGCTTGGTTAGCGAGCAGATAGGCCGTAAGCCGTAAGGATGAAGGGATTGAGCCTCGTAATCGTCGCGTTGGGAAGGACGACACTGTTTTAAGAGTGGAAGTCAATACAGGTACGCCGCAAAAGGCAAGGCGATATCTGCTTCCTCGGGGTCTGAGACCATGGCATGTCTGACATTGTGATTATGCGGCAACCCGGGAGACCCCACGCTTCTTCCCGTAAGGGGAGTATGCCGGACATCAGCTGGCGAATTATTTATCACGAGATCGATTCTGAAGCCCATTTTTTCTGTGAATTCGGAATTGGGAAATATGCCGGTATCCGCCACATATGGCAGTTTTGTACTATAGATACAGATGCCGCCGCCAGTTTTTACTTGCTCCCGCGCAGACTCCTTTCAATTCACCCTTTACTTTCAGCTTGTTACACTCAAAGTATAAGCGGGTTTTTTTTGGCGCGTTAGTTGCTTTGTATTTATGCACAGGGGAATTCCGACGTCTTTGGGCAGTTTGCCCATCAATTGAAGTATTCAATCAGCAAAATAAATTTCAGGGAGCATCGCATGAAAAAAATGATGTTAGCAGTAATTTGTGCCGTATTCGTGTTTGGTACGATAACAACGGGCTACGCAGAACAGGGAGATTGGCGGGGGGGAATACGCTCCAGGATTCAGGTATCAAAGCAAAAGATTGATCAGGGTATCGAACGGGGAACTCTCAACCGGTATGAAGCCGACAAGCTCAATGCCGAGCTGGGCGATATTCTCAACAAGATCGACCGCATGAAAGCAGATGGCTATCTTAGTCAAAGCGAACGTGACAATATAAATAATAACCTGGACAGACTGGACAGGGATATATTCAAAGAAAAGCATGATGCTCAAGCAACTGTCCCCACAGTGCAGGGAGATTGGCGGGGGGGAATACGCTCCAGGATTCAGGTATCACAACAGAAGATTGATCAGGGTGTCCAACGTGGAAGTCTCAACAGGTATGAAGCAGACAAGCTCAATGACGAGTTGGGCGATATTCTCAACAAGATCGACCGCATGAAAGCAGATGGCTATCTTAGTCAAAGCGAACGTGACAATATAAATAATAACCTGGATAGACTGGACAGGGATATATTCAAAGAAAAGCATGATGCTCAAGCAACTGTCCCCACAGTACAGGTCGATTGGCGGGGGGGAATACGCTCCAGGATTCAGGTATCAAAACAGAAGATTGATCAGGGTATCGAACGGGGAAGTCTCAACAGGCGCGAAGCGCGCAGGCTCAACAAAGAATTGGGTAAAATTCTCAACAAGATTGACCGTATGAAATCAGATGGCCGTATCAGTCAAAGGGAACGGAACAGGATTAATCGTGACCTCGATAGACTGGACAGGGACATTTATAAAGAAAAGCATGATGACAACAGAAGGTACTGAGATAATGGAGATCGTCACCAGGGCATAATCAGGGGAAGGTTTCCTTGATGAATTATCGGGATCAACAAGAAAAGGCGGCCAAACGGCCGCCTTTTCTTATGAGTGAAATTAGGGAAATTAGGGACATCCTGTATTTGGTGAGTTCCGGGGACATGAGTTCCGGGGCCAGTATATTTAATCTCCGTTCTATCTCATAAGCTGTTTGAATGTATAAGTAAGGACTTGTAAAATAATAACATGACTATTTTTGCATTGTATGTTAGCTTTTGTGCATGGATATCGAATCAGCAATCAAAGAGCGCTTTCAGAATCTTGAGTGGACAATGGATGAACGGATGCGGCGTTTATTTGCGGCA
>JBBQCH010000043.1:0-20437 GCA_038318485.1 Geobacterales bacterium | reverse complement strand
GGAGGATGTACTGCGCCGCATCATGTCTCATCCCGCCAAACAGATCGTACAACTTCTCCCGGATATCTGGCTCACCGCAAAGCAGAATTCACCAGCATAAATCCGTTCCATATTCAAGATGGTCTACAATTGACGGTTACCCGGTAATTACCTTTATTACCGGCATGTGAGAGAGCAGATACTTGAAATACGGGCGACTCAAACTCTACAAAATTATGTTCCGGTTCTGCAGGAGATTGGCGGCATCAATAAATGGGTGATTACTTTGGGGGTCATCATTACTATTTTTATAACCATACTATTTGCAGTCTTCTTCTCCGCAATCATTGCAACAATGGGAAATTTTACGGGAATTACGATATAGTTTCCGGAGAGATTGATCGGCAGACCACAGGATAAACGGAATAAGGACCAGTTTTATTTTTCCTTTCCCTGGAATACGACTTCCAAACGAAATGTGAAGGCATAGTTGGTAGGAAAACTTTTATCGGGGTTCCTGGGCCAGGAAAACTCCGGTTCCAATTCATAGAAAAGCCAGCTCCTGAAAAAGTTTTGGCGATAACGGGCGAATATCCGGTAATTTTGCACCCAGTCTTTGGTACTGGTGTTGCCATATACACCTCCCGTAAAGTTTATACCACTCCGGGGGGACAATTCTCGAATCAGGGACAACTCCGTTCCCCACTCCATTCCTGAAATTTCAGAAGAAACCGTACCTGTATTTGACCAGCGGAGGAGAGTTTTCTTGTTCAGCAAGTGCTCCAAGTCAACCTCTGACGTTTCACCCAACAAACCAAGATTCTTGACGAATAATGTTTCACTAAATCGCAGTAGCGAGACATCGCTGATCTTGTGTATGTACTGAAAACGACTTCTCACAAAGGCCTCCGGCGGAATAACCAATCGAACTCCGGCTCCAAGGAATAAATCAATTGTTGGTGTCCTGATCAGGTCGTAACGCAGTTCGGTGTTGGCAACGTGCAGTGACCGGGAACTCCTGTCCAAACCGGGGTTGCCAGGATCTTCCGGGAGACTGGATGAGACAGGCGCGGGGTCATTGTCTCCAAAAAAAGCAAAATGCAGTCGTTCATTAATTCTGGAAAGTTGAATATTTGCCCGCAAGTTTGTACCAAACTCAATCTTCCCATCCTGGTTCACCCGGATAGAACTTCGCCAACGTATTTGGTATTTGGTTTTTCGCTGGTTTTCGGTCTTAATGTTCCCAAAGAAGTTATCCAGTTTGATCACCTGGTTGTAGATGCCCTGTTCAAGATCGTCGTGAGTCGCTTCAAAGGTTTTGACAATGACAGTTGTCTTTTTATCGGGTTCTGTATCCGTTGTTTCAGCCCCGATTGGTTCGACTGGTAATGTTGTTGCTGATGATTCTGCAGCCGGTTCATCCCCGGCGCTTGAAATCCCGACGCATATCGGCATGACAACCAGATAAGCGGCCAGTGGAAGTATTCGGAACCAGCACAAAGATCCTGACCGTTTGGCCATAAACAGACTCCATTAGAGATTTATTACTATTACAGCCATCCTCGATGCATCAGTTCTTCCATCAAGCGCTGATAGTCAAACCTCAGACGCTCCGCCACCAACGCCGCAGAGTCCAGTTCGCCGGATTTGGCGAGTTGTTCCACCCGTTGAGACGTCATCCGCATCAACTCAGCCCCAACTGTAGCGCAAGCCCCTTTTATCGTATGGGCCTGCATGCGAACTCCGACGGTGTTTCTGGTATCCAGTTGCTTCTGCAGCGCCGATAGATAGCCGGGAGTACTTTCAACAAACATATTTATCACATCCTGCGCCAGCTCACGATCGCCAAGATTGCGGCGCATATAATCGGACTCATCAAAAACCGGGATATCCGCAGCAACCGACGACAACGGAACTTCGCCTGGCTGCCAGGTCTGTTGGTCGTTATCTTCACCAGACTTTTCCAGCGACAACCATTTTTCTACCAGCGACACTAGACGAGTCACCTCGATCGGCTTGGATAGATAATCGTTCATGCCTGCTTCCAGACATTTATCGCGATCCCCTTCCAGCGCATTAGCGGTCATTGCGATTATCGGTATATCGTGGCGAAGTACAGCCACATCTGGAGATCTTATCAGCGAGGTTGTCTCATAACCGTCAAGCCCCGGCATTTGACAGTCCATCAACACCAGGTCGAAAAGTTCATTTTCCATGCGGTGCAATGCCTCGTAGCCGCTGTCAACTGTTGCATATCGGAAGCCGGCTTTCTCCAGCAATGCTCCTGCGACCCGCTGATTGGTAAAATTATCCTCTACAACCAGAATTTTGATTTTTTCCCGCCATTCGGCAAAAGACACGAGCTTATCAAGACCCTCTCCACCCCTGTCTTCGTTCGTCAACTGTTCGGTTTCTTTACCGATAAATCTTTTCATTCGGGCAGTGAAGCTGAAAACTGAACCCTCCCCTGCTGTACTGGCGGTCCTCAGTTCCCCCCCCATCAATTCGACCAATTGTCTTGAGATCGAAAGCCCGAGACCGGTACCGCCATAACGCCTCGCAGTTGAACTGTCAGCTTGCGTAAACGGCTCAAAAATCAGGGCAAGCTGTTTAGGCTTGATGCCGATACCTGTATCTCTGACAGTAAAGCGCAACAAAATATGCTCGATTTCCAGCGATTCAACGGAAATTCGCAAAGTAACACTTCCCCTCTCGGTAAATTTGATGCCATTGCTGGTCAGATTCAACAATATCTGACGCAACCGAACCGGATCACCACTCACAAGCACCGGAACATCCTGTTCGATCAGATAACTTAGTTTCAGTCCAGTTTCAGCAGCACTTGGTTCCAGTATCTTCATGACACCATCCATCACATCAACCAGCCTGAATGGTACGTTTTCCAATCCCATACGTCGGGCTTCGATCTTTGAGTAGTCAAGAATGTCATTGATTATGGTCATCAATTGCTTGCCGCTTTTTCGGATAATATTGGCATACCCAAGCTGTTCCGCGGTCAACGACGTACTTGTAAGCAACCCGGTCATCGCTATCACGCCGTTCATAGGTGTACGAATCTCATGACTCATGTTAGCAAGGAATTCACTCTTGGCAATGTTGGCCCGGGCGGCTTCGACAGCCAGTTCGTTGGAGCGCTGCACGGCCATTTCCAGGTAACGGTTGGTTTCACGCAACCGGTCTTCGGCCTCTTTACGGCCTGAGACATCGCTGCCGATGCTCAGCACTTCAACCAGGGACCCGTCTTTTTCGCACACCGCAGTATTATTCCAATGCATCCATATTCGACGACCGTCACGGGTCATATTCTCATTTTCTATTTCATGGTACTCGGCAGTAGAATGAATTATGCTGTTTATCAACAGTCGCATGTTTCTGCCGGTATAATCGGTTTCAGGAATGATTGTACCGATCATAGGTCTGCCGATTAGTTCAAACCGCTTAAACCCAAAACACTTTTCACCGAAATCATTGATATAGGTAATCTCGCCATTTGAATCCCAGCGCATGATAACAGTTCTGGCGTATTCGATAAGTTCCCGGTAATTTTGTTCACTCTGCAAAAGCGCTTCTTCGGCAAGCTTGCGATCAGTAATATCATGACAGATATGCACGGAACCGACTCGCGCCCCGGCAGAATTAAACAAAGGAGTTCCAGTAACGGTAAAATAGCCCTTCAGGCGATCAAGATAAAGATCGGCTGAGCAATGCTGAGCATTTTTTGCAAATAAAACCTGAAGACATTCTGGCGGAGGTTGCTCTGTGCCATGTACAACCTCATAGCAGTGGCGTCCCGTTACTTCATCCAGCGTCAGTCCGAGCCGATCAAGCATGGCGCGATTTGCATGAACTATGGTTGCGTCATCAGTCAAAATATAGATAAGATCACTGACAGAGTTAAAGGTTTCTTCCCATACGAGCTTGACCCTCTTCAACTCGGCCCTGCACTCCTTGATACAAGTATCCAGGGAATTATTATTCTGACATACCTCTTCGTAGCGTTTTTTTAACTCATTATAAGATTGATGTGAAATTTCAGTTTCATCCATAAATCTGGCATCCTCTGAATGAATGCGCTGCCTGTTTTTAAACAGCGGTTCATCGACACAGTAAATTGTATGGTCAATTTCCGACCCCATAAACTTCGCTGAACATACTAGCAAAAACATTGATTAAGCACTATCAATAGATATGGAATGACATACATTTAATCGTCGCCAGAAAACCTGTAAAATATGTGGCTCAGGCCAATTGCACTCGTCCTGCAATCCTCGAAGATCTTTTCACATTTTTTATTGACACAAGCAATAAAATACTATAGAAGTACGGTCTGTTTTTAACAAGAGTAGCACAACTTATTTGCCCTTAAGTAATCGGATGGCATAGATAATTTTTCAGCAAAAAAAGCTGAAATATCGGCGGTGTAGCTCAGTTGGCTAGAGCAAGCGACTCATATTCGCTAGGTCCGGAGTTCAAATCTCTGCACCGCCACCAAATAACAAGAGGTTAGCACACCAGCTAGCCTCTTTTTTATATCCACCTCACAGATCTGACGCAGATGATGTGCATGTCGCTACTTGCTCTACACCAGCTCTAGTGTTTTTATTCCACTAAACAGTAAAATAAAACACACCAGACGCATCCTCGCTTAAGCACATATGCATATAGCTTCCTCTTCCTTAGGGCCAAGGTTGAATCCGTTTAATATAGCAGTGTGAAGATGTGCCTTTAAATCAATGTTCTTAAGAAATTGACTATTGTTTGATGGCGGAATATACCTTTACGATAGTGATGATGGTACTTATAAAATATAGTAAATATGTAACTGATCAGAGGTGCAAATGCCGTTTCTGTCCAGATTGTCAATTAAGGTTCAACTGTTCATCATAGTGTTAATTGTTGCCCTTCCAGCAGTCGGAATAATTATCAACTCAGGGATACAACAACGAAGATATTCTGCTGAAGATGCCTTGAGAGAAACACAGAAGATTGCGGATACCTTAGCAACAGAGCAAAATCATATCATTGATTCTACCAGACAACTTTGTATTGCACTATCCCAGATACCAGAAGTAAAGGACCAGGATAAATCGAAGATTCAGGACATCCTCTCTCAAATTGTCAAACTCAGTCCACAATACGCTAACATATTCATCGCAGACCTATCCGGTAACGTTTGGGTCTCAGCTGTTCCAATAGATAAAGCAATATCAGTATCTGACAGAAGATATTTTAAGAATTCCTTGTTGCGCAGGAAAATGTCTTCTGGAGAATACATCATTAGCAGAACAGCCAAGAAAGCAACCTTCAATCTTGGCTATCCTATAAAAGACAACAAGGGTGTCTCATCAAACATAATATGTGTAGCTATCTCGTTGGAGAATTATAGAAAAATATTCAAGATGTTCGATCTACCAAAAGGAGCAAGCTTTTCAATGCTTGATTATGCTGGCGTTGTACTTGCGCGGGCAGTTGATCCAGAAAAGTACATTGGGACACAGACGAGCAAAGAGATATTGGAACAAATGAAGAATGGACCTGATGAACAGACATCTGAAGGTACAAGTAGTATTCAAGGTGACCGAAGAATTCAGACCTATCGCAAGTTACGCCTGGAAGGTGAAGAAGAACCCTATATGTACATCAGAGTTGGAATACCAATAAACTCGTTGATGTCACAAGCCAACACAGCGCTATATAATAACATAATAGTATATTCTGCATTTCTTATTATTGCATGCCTTCTATCCTGGTTTATCAGTAAACGTTACATCACAGATCGAGTACAGGCACTAAAGGTCTCATCCAAGCTTCTTGCTGATGGTGATCTGTCAGTAAGGGTTTCTTCCAAAGTCAGGGGAGGAGAGCTTGGGAGCCTAGGCCAGTCATTTGATATAATGGCCCAGAAGCTTTCAGAACGAGAAAAGGATTTAGCAGCTAGTGAACGTTTTCTGTCAGCGGTAATAGATACTGAACCAGAGTGTGTAAAGATCGTAAAAGCTGATTTAACTCTCTCAATGATGAATCGTGCCGGACTAGAAATGATACAAGCAGATTCATTTGAACAGGTAAAGGATCAAAACATTTTGAGTTTGATAGCTCCAGAACATCAGGAGATATTTAAGAGAACTGTTGATACAGCAATGCAAGGTCGAGCTATCATGCTACGGTTTGAAATAATAGGTCTTAAAGGACGACATTTATGGATGGAGATACATGTAGTACCTTTTCGCAATGAGAATGACGAAATCATATCAGTATTGGGGATTACCAGAGATATAACAGAGCAAATGCAAGCTGAATCACAGAATAAGAATCTGTTTGAACAACTATTGCAAAGCCAGAAGGTAGAATCAATAGGAAGGCTAGCAGGTGGAATAGCTCATGATCTGAACAATCTCTTAACACCCATTATTGGATATGCGGAACTACTTAAAAAAGAATTTGACGAGAACAGCATCGGAAACCAAAGAGTCAAGAACATACTTTTGGCATCAGATAAGGCTAAAAACTTAATACAACAACTTCTCAGCTTCAGTCGCAGACAGGTACTGAATGTGACTCCAACAGACATGAGCCAGCTTGTTTTATCTTTTAGTGATATTTTGCGTCGAACTATTCGAGAGAATATTGAGATCGAACTGAATCTTACCAAACAAAAGGTACATGTATCAGTTGATAAGAATCAGATTGAACAAGTCATCATGAATCTAATGGTAAACGCACAAGATGCAATCACCACAAATGGACACATCTGCGTTGAAACGGCAGCAGTTAAGCTAGATGAAAGCTACACCAAGCTACATGCAGGTGTAACTCCTGGTAATTTCCTCATGCTATCCATATCTGATAACGGGGTAGGCATGGACAAGGAGACTCAACAACACATATTTGAACCCTTTTATACAACTAAAGGAGTTGGCCACGGAACAGGACTGGGGCTCTCAACAGTGCATGGGATTGTAACCCAACACGGAGGCAGTGTATGGATGTACAGTGAGCAGGGAATAGGCACGACCTTCAAAATATACCTCCCGATAATTGATGAATACTCGGAAAAAGCGGCCGAAGATACGGAGCTCGATTGTACTGTCATCCATAGTAACATCAGGATTCTATTGGTTGAAGACGAAAATATGGTCAGGAACATGACAAAAGAACTGCTTGAGTCATATGGCTTTGAAGTGTTGGCTGCAGAGAGCCCAAAACAGGCTCTTAAATTAATGGAATTCAACAAAGTGAATCTAATACTTTCAGATGTCATTATGCCTGAGATGTCTGGACCGGATCTCTTTGAAGTGCTTAAACAGACACACCCAAATTTGCGTGTAGTATATATGTCAGGCTACTCAGCAAATCTTGTAGCCAAGAATAGTGTGATGGAAGATGGTGCGATATTTATTCAAAAGCCTTTTACTTCCATAGAGCTGATTCAAAAGATAAACTCGATACTCAGTTGACTAAATCAAGATATAACTCACCGATGACCAAAGCGTAAGATCAACGATCAGTCTTCTCTATACAAAAGGAGCCTGAATTACTGCTACTACTGTTGAAAGTATTGCTACCGGAAGCCGGCACGATTAATAGTTTTTGTGGGCGTTTTTTCTTCATACGGAGTAAACCGACTATCTCCGTTGCGCTCGAGAAACAATCGCAACTGTTCAAATATCCGCTTGTGTTACTGCTGGCCAGTGCCTTCGCGACCGTCCACTCACGTATTAAAACAGACCACTGCGGCGGAGATGGCCTCACCTGCTTCCCAACCGGTCACGCCAAGCAATGAGGCAAGCTCCTCTCCAGCTGCGATGAGCGCAAAACGTGCAGCAACCCGGCGAGCTTGACCGCCAGCTTTGCCGAGATTCAAACGGCCAAGAAAGAGAGCCTGAAAATTTTCAAGTTGTTTATTGATTATGTAGGCGTCTTCTGCTGTCAGTTTTTTTAAAAACTCAACTAGCACCTTGTAACATTTAGATATTCGCACCAAACCCCTCTAAATCTCCCTTTAGGCCCCAGTGGGTCCTTTTCAGGGGAGACTTCAAGGCTTCCCCAATGATAAGGGGGGTTAGTTTTAGTCGATACAGTTTACTAGTCCTTCCAGTAAGAAACGGTTGGCCTGAAAGCTAGGAGAAGTGCAGATATGACGATCACCCAGGTATGCTTCATTACATATCCATTAAAGTAGCCCCCTATCACCATACCTGCAAACAGCGCACTCCATTTCAGTAAAGCAATATCCCGCCAGTTCCATATTTTTGTTCTGAGCAGTTTCATAAGCTCATACAGAGGGGACCATATTCAACTGCCGCTCGATGTCATCGCCATTAAGCAGATCCACCTTGCCTTCATCACCTTCTGTACGAATAAACCCGTTTTCTACCCACTGTAGAAGTTGTTGGGTGGAAGCACCAAACTTGGCTGATGCTTCATCGAGTGTGTACCAGCTTTTAGTTAATGACATGGCGGTCTCCTTTAAAATGAGATTATTTTTTAAAATTATACCATATTCTGATATTACAGAATCTAAACTATTTCAAACGTCCTGATTGTTGAACAATTCACCTTATTTTACAAAACCAGAAATTTTGTTAAGAACAAACAAAAAAGCTTTGTATATTCTTATGAGTGCCGGTAAGATAGCTACAGATATATCCAAGCATCAGGGAGGTCCTCCGTGTCAATCCAACTGCTTTCTCCTAACAGCGTAGCTGCTAATCCCACACATGTGAATCCGCAAGTCAAAGCAGCCCAGACAGCATCAATACCACAAGCAGACCAGAACGTTCAAAAAGCGGTGCAAGCCCTTAAGACCGATACTGTTACAATTTCCAGGGAAGCATTGCAAATGCTGTCTAAGGACGGTGACACAACTGCCCGGGAAACCAGGGAAAGCGTGGCTGAAAAAGCTTCTGAAAAGGCACGGGGAAAATCTTGATGAAGTTCAACCCTTCTCTAGACGACTCTACCTTTAATTAAGGAGCGGATCATGGATATAAATTCCATAACAAGAGATATGGTTGCATTCAATCTGCAGCCCATGAATGCTGCAGCAGCGTTGGGAAAACCTACAAATGAAATTCCGTTGGGTAGCAATCAGACAGCAAATCAAGAAATAAAAACTGATGTTTTTGATTTAAATACCAACATTTCTACAGAGCACAAAAAAAAATCAGACCCGGAAAATACAAAAAGTAAAAACTCTGCCAGAGAAATGAGTCATGTCTTGGTGGTATATAATCCCCAAGGCAAATTACGCACCAAGTTTATGGACAGTAACAACAATGTCATCTACCAAATCCCCAGCGAGATGGTTGCTAAAATGGAAGATCAAATGATGAAGCTGGATACATCCACAAACATCAAAGGCTAAATCTGTACCATTTGGAAGCACACTTCGTTTCAGATCGCTATTTCCTTCTTCCCTTTACCAATTCTTTTTTGCTTCCCTTACCCTTGTCGCGACTACCTTTTTTAGCCCCCCGATCATTATCACTGCCGCCCCTGTCATTACGCGGTTGTATACCGGTCAGCTGTTTGCCGCGCAGAGGGATGCGCGGGTATTCTTCTGTTCCAGCAGACAGTGCTGTTCCGGTCAGGGACGTGGACGGAGTGTGGGTTGCCAGCACGAATTCGATCCGGCGCGTGGCCGGCGACACCGATGCGACCTTGACCCGGGCCTGGTCACCGATGCGAAACACTCGTCGCGAATGCTGACCAATCAGGGAATGCTGTTTCTCGGCAAAGTTATAAAGGTCGTCGGAGAGGGTTGTGACATGCACCAACCCTTCCACGAACAGTTCATCCAGCTCCACAAAAAAGCCGAAACCGGTCACACCAGAAATATAGCCGTCAAACTCCTCTCCCAGATGCCTCTGCATGTACTGCATTTTCTTCATTTCGACCACATCGCGCTCGGCCTCCATGGCAACCCGCTCGCGCTTGCTGGTGTGTTCGGCAATCTCACCCAACCGTTCAGTGGCAATCGCAAGCTGTTTTTCAGCCCTGCGGTCATTTTTCCCTTCCAACGACAACAGGGCCGCCTTCAATATCCGATGAACTACTAGATCAGGATAACGCCGGATCGGTGAGGTGAAGTGACAATAACAAGAAGACGCCAACCCGAAATGCCCGACATTTTCGGCAGCGTAGCGGGCCTGCTTCATACAGCGCAGCAGGGCATAATTGACCATACGCTCCTCAGGGCGACCGCTGGCCTGATCCAGTAAACGCTGCAGTTCCAGCGGATTGACCTTGTCCTCCACCAACGCAAACTCGTAGCCAAAGCCGTAGACGAACTCCTGGAAGGTATTCAGCTTGGCCGGATCCGGATTTTCGTGAACCCGGTAAAGAAAGGGAATTTCCCGTTCGGTAATGAAACGGGCCACCGCCTCGTTGGCGGCCAGCATGAACTCTTCGATCAACTGGTGAGCCAGATTTCGTTCGGCGCGAATGATCCCCTCGGTCTTACCGGTCAGACCGATAATGATTTCCGGTTCCGGCAGGTCGAAGTCGATGCTACCCCGTTTTTTGCGCATCGCCATCAAAATCAGCGCCAGCTCCTTCATTTCCAGCAGCATCGGCGTCACCGGGCGGTATTTGTCTGACAGTTCCCGGTCGTCATCGACTATGATCTGCTTGACAATCGTATAAGTAAGGCGGGCCGTGCTACTGATGACACTGGAATAAAAGGAGGAATCCAGCATGGTTCCGGATCGGTCAAAGAGAATCTCGGCCGTCATTGTCAGTCGGTCCACCTGCGGGTTAAGCGAGCAGATACCGTTCGAGAGACGCTCCGGCAGCATCGGAATGCAGCGATCCGGAAAATAAACCGACGTGCCACGCAGATAGGCCTCGCGATCCAGTGGGCTGTCCTTTTTCACATAATGGGAAACATCGGCAATCGAGACCCACAAACGGAAGTTATCCCCCTCGCGACGCAGGGCAACTGCGTCGTCGAAATCCCGGGCCGTTTCGCCGTCAATCGTCACAGTCGCCATCTTGCGCAGGTCAACCCTGCCCTTCAGGTCATCGGGGGAGACTATCTCAGCCACCTCCTCGGCCTCGGCCAGCACGTCCTTGCCAAAGATATGCGGCAGGTCGAAGCGACGAATTACCGACTGCACCTCCACCTCCGGATCATCCGGCCATCCCAGCACCTCCACAACCCGCCCCTCTGCCGGTCGGCCGCCAATCGGGTAACTGGTCAGCTCAGCCACGACCTGATGTCCATCCTGGGCTTGTCCACGCCCCTTGACCGGGATTTCCACCACCAGGTTGAGACGCTGATCTTCAGGAATAACAATCGCTCCGCGCCTGGTTTCCTCGTAACGACCAACGATTCGGCTGGTGGCCCGTTCAACAACCGCTACGACACGGCCATCCAGCTTGCTGCCACCCATCCGGCTACGACCAAAGGTGGTTTCCACCAGATCTCCGTGCAGAGCGCCTTTCAAATACTTTGAAGGTACAAAAACATCTTCTCCGCCCGCCTCGGGAGTCACAAAACCATATCCGTCACGGTGGACAGATATGCGCCCGCGCACGGTTTTCACCGGTCCCGGCAAAGCATAACCGTTCTCCTTCGACCGTAATATCTCACCGTCAGCAACCAAATCGTCCAGCATATTCTTCAGCTCGCGCTTGACATGACGTCCGCCGAATTCACGCAGCAGGACAGCAAAATGAGCGGTGTCTTCATACTGTTTCAGAAAAGCCAGAATATGTTTTTTTGTAAGAGTCATAACGCTTTCCATCCTGTTAATTATGTTGTTAGGATTTTCGTGGAATGATATGCTTTTCCGTTGTAATTTGCGACCACTTTCCAAACAGGATCTGCCATGAAGAGCTGCTTTTTTGTTTTTATTATCTTATTGATGTATATGCCTGCAACGCTCCGGGCTGCCGGCATATCCGAACCGGACCTGGACGAACTGACCGCCTCAACTGAAGCGACTGTTCAAAAAAGTGCAAACTGCCAGGTTTGCCTTTCCTACAACGATCTGAACAACCGGATCCGGGACGGAAAGATTCTCAAGACTGCGGCACAAACCGAGCTTATTCAGCGCTTGGCTGATGTACGCAATGAATTTTATCAGCGAGGTGGAAAAGATTACTCCACGACGGAATGGGTTTTCCCGCTGGCCGGTTACAGCACGCAAGCCATTGACAATGGCCATAATCACGGATTTATTTCCGGCGGATATGACTTTTTCAGCGGAAACCGCCACGGCGGTCATCCGGCCTATGACATTTTCATCAGGGATCGAAACCAGGACAGTCTGGATGACCGCACCGGACAACCTGTCAGGGTTTTGTCGATGACCGGCGGCATTGTGATTGCTATGGAACGGGAATGGGAACTGACCAGCGCACTGCGTGGCGGAAAATATATCTGGATTTACGACCCGGCCAACGAACTGCTGGTATACTACGCCCACAACAAGGAGCTGCTGGTACGGTTGGGTGCGATTGTCAAGCCGGGCGATGTTCTGGCAACCGTCGGCCGTAGCGGATTAAATGCCGCCAAGCGCCGTTCTCCAACCCATCTGCATTTCAGTGTACTGCGATTGACAGACGGCAAGCCGCTGCCGCTGAATGTCTACAGTGGTCTACAGCGAGCCATAAAAATAGTGGCAAAATAAGTCAGGCCGCCCGGAACACCGGGCAGCCTGATGGTTTAAAATCATATACATCAAAGACGTATCCCTGCTACTTGCCCGCCAACTTGCTTTCCCAACGCCAGGCATCACCAATGATCGTTTTCAGGTTGTCATAACGGGGCTGCCAACCGGTCAACTCCCTGATTTTATCTGCTTTGGCCACCAATGAGGCCGGATCTCCCGGGCGGCGTTCCGCTTCCAGCACAGTAAAATCAACCCCGCTCAGCTCTTTTACGATCGCAAGTACTTCACGCACGCTGCTGCCGCGACCATAACCGACATTCATGACAGTCGGCGTCCCACCCTTTTCCAGATATTCCAGCGCATACAGGTGAGCCGAAGCCAAGTCTTCGATATGGATATAATCTCGAATGCCGGTACCGTCAGGCGTAGGATAATCGGTGCCGTAGACACTGACGTTTTCGCGCATACCCAGAGCGGCCTGACAGGCCACCTTGATCAGGTGCGTTGCCTCGGGAGTGCGCTGCCCCATACGGGCCTGCGGGTCAGCCCCGGCCACATTGAAATAACGCAGCGCAACATACTGAATGCCGTGCGCCGCCGAAACATCCCGCAACATCCATTCACTCATCAGCTTGGAAGTGCCATAGGGGTTGATCGGTGACAACAAGCTGTCCTCGGAAGCTACGCCTTCCTCAGGAATACCGTAGACTGCGGCCGTACTGGAAAAGATGAAGCGCTTAACACCATGCTTGACGCAGGCTTCCAGCAATCCCAGGGTGTTACGAGTATTGTTTCCATAATATTTCAGCGGTTTGGAAACCGACTCCGGAGCAATGATCGCAGCCGCAAAGTGTAGTACGGTTGTAAAGCCATGTTTGACAAAAAGTTTATCCAAGGCTTCATGATCGGACAGGTCACCTTCAACCAGCTCTTCGCCACAGGTCAGGGCATCCCGAAAGCCGGTGGAGAGATTATCGTAAACTACAACGGTACGACCCGTTTCCGAAAGCTGGCGAACGACATGACTGCCGATGTAACCACAGCCTCCGACAACAAGAATTTTTTCTGACATATAAGCTTCCCCCAAGTTTTTTTCACATGAATTTTTTTAAATTGGCAAGCGCACGCTGTAAACGCTCGGTACTGTGGGCCTCGATCGTCCAGATCGATTCAGGTGCGTAACGGGTAAGCAGCTGGAAAAACCGGGCAAAATCAATTTTACCTTCGCCAACCGGCAGGTGTTCGTCGCTTTTGCCATTATTATCGTGAATATGACTCTCAACGATATAGCAACCCAGCTCGCTGAACCACTCCTCCATCGTAACGGTTGTAAACATATTCCAGTGCCCCACGTCGAAGCAGTGACGGAAGCAGGGATCATCAATCGCATCCAGCAGTGCTTTAATAGTCGAAGGCTCTTTTTCAAAAATGTTTTCCACAGCCAGGATCGTTCCCAGTTCACTCGCCTGCGGCACAAACTCGCGCCAGAATTCGATGCTGTTCTTCAGCCACACAAGACATTTGTCCCCATAACGGAGATCATCATAACCGGGGTGAACGACAATTGCTTTGGGGCGCAAAATTTCTGCCGCCTGCATGACCTGCCTGATGCGGTGACGGGTTGCTTCTCTGATACTTAAATCGATCGCCCCGGGATTAAGATCCAGAAACGGTGCATGGATAGTTGTGGCAAGTCCGGCTTCGCGAAGCACACTTGCGTGGGCGGCAAGTTCCTCCCAGACCATTGTATCCAGGGAATCGGCCGACATGAAAACTTCCGGGTTGACGCGGTTCTCGACCGCATATTCAAGGTGCTCAGCCAGACGGGTATAGGGGACATGGGCATGGATTGTCTGTATCATAGATGTTCTTTCCGGTGTTTTTTAATGATCGAATCACTGGCAGTTCGTACCACCAGATCCTCAAGTTTGGCAATAGATTCAGGCTCTCCAAGAACAATCAGCGTATCTCCGCCCTCGATTTCAGCATGGGAGTGAGGGTTAAAAACCATCTTGCCATGCGACTTTTTGATACCGACAATGATCACACCGATCTCCTTGCGGAAACCGGAACTAATCAGTGTTTCACCGGCAAAGGCCGAATGGTCAGGAATCGCGATCTCTTCCATCTGCAGGTCTAAATGCTCACTGCCGGTGGCGATCTCGATAAAATCAACAACATTGGGGCGTAAAACCGACTGGGCCATCCTGCTGCCGCCAATGATATAGGGCGAGACAACCTTGTTGGCGCCGGCACGTTTAAGTTTGATATCGGATCCTTCTTCTCCGGAACGCGCCAGAATGTAAAGATCGGGATTGAGTCCGCGCGCGGTCAAGGTTATATAAACATTTTCCGTATCGGAGGTAACCACCGAAATAAGCCCCTTGGCCCGCTTGATACCTGCCTTGAGCAGACTTTCATCCAGGGTGGCATCGCCCCGCATGTGGAGATAGCCCTCTTCATCCAGTTTTTCCACTGTGTCCAGATTTTTCTCAACTATGACAAACTGCAAATTATTAGCTTTGAATTCTTTGCAAATCAGTGAACCGATTCGCCCATAACCACAGATAATATAGTGGTTACTGAGTGCATCAATCTTCTTTTCCACTCTTTTCCTCCCCATGATCCGCTGAATCTGCCCTTCAAACATGATCTGTGCCAAACTGCCGACAATATAACCCAGAACGCTGACACCAACCACAATCAGCAGCATCGTAAAGACTTTGCCATGATCGGACAGATCGTGAATTTCTTTGAATCCGACTGTACCCAGCGTAATGACCGTCATGTAGAGCGCATCAAGAAAACGCCAGCGCTCAATGGTCATGTAACCGCTTGTCCCGACCGAAACCAGCATCAGCATAACAAATATTGATATTTTCAGATGACGTACAGGATCCATAGTTTCAGCAGATTACCTGCGAGACCAGAAAATTACAAGCGGCTTTCTTGATATTATCGTAGTTGAATTTCAATAAGTGTACTCAGCAATCACAGCACGCAACACCCATAATAAATGCGAGAATATACCAGTTAGGATTGACAAATTTTGCATACTGTATACAATGTTGCAAAAATTTCTCTGGAGTCATACCTATTATGAAAAAGCCCATGGAAAAACACCTTACATTACGTGAGAAAATACTTGAGCATATTCGTGATGCCATCATTTCCGGTTCCCTAAAGGCGGGTAGCAAGGTTTCCGAGCCTGAACTGGCTGAAAGGTACGGCATAAGTCGTACCCCTATCCGCGAAGCGTTCCGGCAACTGGAAGCGGAAGGATACCTGACCGTCATCCCTCGCCGGGGCGCAGTGGTCAGCGAATTCAGCCAGAAAGACGTAGAAGAATTCTATGCCATCAAAAGCATCATGGAAGGCTATGCCGCCCGGCGTGCCTGCATGAAGCTTAGCAAAAAGGATCTCGACAAACTTCAGACGATCAATGACAAACTGGCTGACCTGGCAGAACATAATGACATCAAACATTTTTTTAAGGTTCATAACGATTTTCACGAACTTTTCATAAAAGCCGCCGACAATGAAAAGCTGCATGACCTGATCGCAGGGTTGGTCACAAAATTTCAGCGGCTCCGCTTCATGTCACTCAGCCTTCCGGGACGAATGTCGATCTCTGTCCAGGAACATGAAAAAATCATTGAGGCTTTCCGACAAAAGGACCCCGACACAGCCGAGGAACTGGTTCGCAAGAATGCCGAATTTGGCGGTCAGGTATTGATGGGCGCAGCGATTCCGGTATCAATCGGATCACAGATGGACGTTTGATGTACAAGGACCGGCAATGACCTCCACAAAGCAGAATATTCTCAAACAGATTCCCAAGGTTGACCGTGTGCTGGAATGGCCGGACGTGTTTCCACTTTTGGAAAGGCATCCCCGGCCTGAGGTGCTGCTTGCGGTGCGCGAGGTTCTGGATCGCTTGCGCGAGTCTGTCAAGAGTGGCGCTCAGACGGCTTTACCAGACAGCAGTGAAATCATTGGCCTTATATCGTCCCAACTTCACGGTCGAAGCGCTCCCAGCCTGCGCCGGGTGATCAACGGCAGCGGCGTGGTAGTACATACTAACCTCGGTCGCTCCCCGTTGGCAAATTCTGCAGAAAGTGCCATTCACACCGTATCATCCGGCTATTCAAACCTAGAGTTTGACCTGGCTTCCGGTGAACGCGGTTCCCGCTACAGTCATGTAGAGGGACTGCTGTGCGAACTGACCGGTAGTGAAGCAGCCTTGGTGGTCAACAACAATGCTGCCGCAGTTATACTGGCACTATCATCATTGGCCCAGGGACGTGATGTGATTGTCTCACGTGGAGAACTGGTCGAAATCGGCGGGTCCTTCCGCATTCCGGATGTCATGGCTCAAAGCGGAGCCCGTCTGGTGGAGGTTGGCTGCACCAACCGCACCCATATCCGCGACTATCTGACCGCCATCACCGATACGACCGCCCTGCTGTTGAAAGTTCATACCAGCAATTTTGCAATTGTCGGTTTTACAGCTGAAGCAACACTGACCGAAATGTCAACCCTGGGACGAGAAGTAGGCATCCCGGTCATGCTGGATGCAGGCAGCGGCTGCCTGATTGACCTTTCACCCTATGGAATCAAGGGAGAGCCAACGATCAGACAATATCTGGCGACCGGCACTGATGTCGTAACTTTCAGCGGCGACAAACTGCTGGGCGGGCCGCAAGCCGGCATTATTGTCGGTAGCAAAGCGCTGATAGATCCGATGAAACGGCATCCGCTGCTGAGGGCTCTTCGCATGGACAAGCTCAACCTGGCCGCCCTGGAAGCAACTCTGCGCCTTTATCGCGACGAGCGTCAGGCTTTGGCCGAAATACCAACCCTGCGGATGCTGACCATGACTCCCAAAGAGCTCTCCAGTCGGGCGGAACGACTCACCCGCTATCTAAAAAAGCATCTGCCCGAGAATGTCAGCCTTAATCGCCATCCGGGTGAATCAAGCAGCGGTGGCGGTTCTTTCCCGCTTCTGCAGCTGCCGACGACACTGGTCGAAATCAAGATTGCAGGAGTGACTCCCTCCAAAACAGAATCAGCTCTGCGCCGCACCTCAACACCAGTTGTCGGACGCATACACCGGGAACGTTTTTTAATCGATGTTCGCACAATCCTGGTAAATGACTTTTCTTCATTGCTTGCTTCTCTTCAAGAAGCTGTTACAATGCTGTCGGAGAATTAGCTAATGACAGCATTCAAATCAATCGCCCTGATTCCTGCCGCCGGAATGGGCAAACGCATGGGCGCTTCCATAAACAAACAGTATCTGCTGCTGCACGGCCTGCCGGTCGTAGCCCGCACAATCTCTGTTTTCGAAAAATCACCGCTAATTGATGCTATATACCTGGTTATCCCTGCCGATGAAATCCCCTACTGCCGTGAACATATCGTAGAGGCCGGCGGATTCAAAAAGATAGTTGCCATAGTTCCGGGCGGAAAAGAACGCCAGAATTCGGTCATGAATGGGCTGAAAAGCATGCGAAATGACGTAGACGATGACGACGTTGTACTGATTCACGATGGCGTCCGCCCTATGCTGACAGAAAACATGTTGCGCGAATCAATCGACGTCGCCAGAGTCAGCGACGGTGCCTTGGTAGCAGTTCAGACCAAGGACACAATCAAGATAGTATCTGATGGCATCGTAGTTGACACCCCCCCGCGTGAAACTCTCTGGCAAGCCCAGACACCACAGTCCTTCCGCTTTGGCATAATTCATGCCGCACATTTATCTGCCGAAAATGATGGCTTTGTCGGAACCGACGACGCATCACTGGTTGAACGCAACGGTGGAAAAATTAATGTTGTTCCCGGCGACTACCGAAACATCAAAATTACTACCCCGGAAGACCTGATTCTGGCAGAAGCATTCCTGGCCGGCATCACGAAGGAGTCATAAAATGACTGTACAATCACCCGAAAAAATATTGATTGCCGAAGATGAGCCGGATATCGCCCTTGCTCTGAAAATTGCCCTGGAGGGGGCCGGCTACGAACCATTCTGGTCTGGCGACGGTGAAACGGCACTAAAGTTCCTGCAGAACAATAATGACTGCCACCTCATCCTGCTTGACATCAGAATGCCCGGCATTGACGGAGTTGAAGTACTTAAACGCCTGAAAAGTTCAAGCAACGACGTGACTGTAATAATGATGAGCGGACATGGCAGCGAAGATCTGGCAGTAGAATGCATAAAAATTGGAGCAGAGGATTACCTCAGCAAACCTTTTGTTCTGGATGACATGCTGCAGCGGGTTGAGCGCGCCAGATCACATCGAATGGCTGTGATTGAGAAAAAACGGCTCGAACAGGAACGGGAAGATTTTTTCATGATGCTGTCTCACGACATGAAGAATCCGATGACGGCCGTTATCGGTTCAATTGACATCATGCGAGAAGGCCGCCTGGGACCGGTCAACGATGAGCAGACAGAGTATCTTCAATCGGCTATTGACAGCTGCAATGAAGTGGTCATGATGATCGATAACCTCCTCGATATCAGACGATTCGAAGTAGGAAAAATGCAATTAAGTATCCAGTCCTACAACCCGATTGAGATTATTCGCAAAGTAGTCACACAATTTTCGCGAGCTGCGGAACGCGACGGCATTAACCTTTCGCTTGATTTAAAAGACAGCCTTCCCAACATTGCCGTTGACAGAAATGCACTAATCAGAATACTGGGCAACCTGATTGGCAACGCGCTTAAGTTTACTCCGGAAGACGGCACGATCGCAGTTTCATGCCATTCCATCGAACAATCCGACGCCCACTTAACCCGGGTGCCATCTTATGTACCCATTCCGGATAATTTCCGGAGCCTGCATTGTTTCGTGTTGCTTAGTGTCCGTGACACAGGGGCCGGCATCCCTCCTGACGAACTGAAATGCATATTTGACCGTTATACCCAATCCAGCAGCAATAACGGCCGGGAGCGAGGCGGCGCCGGACTGGGTTTGTCATTCTGCAAGCTGGCGGTAGAAAGCTTTGGCGGAGTTATTTGGGCAGAGAGCAAAACAGATCAAGGCAGTGAATTCATTATCCTGCTACCCTGTGTAACGAAGTGAAGCTGGCCACAACAATATTTTTAATCAAGGAAATATAAATGAGAACCTTACTACTACTGCTACTAATGGTGTTTGGTATAATTATTATCTACCAACCGGCCACCGCAGCCGATCTGGATTTGGGGAAATCAATCACAATCGGCAGCGGCCCCAAAGCTGTCATAGAATTTACTGACCCGGATTGTCCCTATTGCCGTAAGGCCTCCAAATATTTTGAAGAGCGCAGTGACGTCACTCAACACGTATTCTTTTTTCCGCTTCCGCGACATTTGAAAGCCAAAGGAAAAGTGCAGTTTATCCTTTCGCAGACTGACCGGGCCAATGCTTACCATGCAGTCATGTCGGGCAGAATGGATAATGTCCAAAAGTTTGACGGAATTACCTCCAAAGGCATCAAATTGCAGGAAGAACATTTGGAAATCGCAAAGAAGCACAAGGTTGATTCCACTCCAACCTTTATGATCAACGGCAGAATTATCGAGGGCTTTGATTTGAAGAAGATTGAAGAAGCACTGGGTCCGAAATAGCATCCCATAAAATCATTTGTTAATCAAAAAGGCGCTCAATTGAACGCCTTTTTTTTAACTAAAACTCCATCGGCATGGCTTTAACCTGCTTGGCGGTAAAGACCGGGCCGTCCTTGCAGACGTAGACGTTACCCACATTGCAGCGGCCGCATTTGCCCAGGCCGCATTTCATCCGGTTCTCCAGCGTGGT
>JBBQCH010000042.1:0-20439 GCA_038318485.1 Geobacterales bacterium | reverse complement strand
CCGCAAATAAACGCCGCATCCGTTCATCCATTGTCCACTCAAGATTCTGAAAGCGCTCTTTGATTGCTGATTCGATATCCATGCACAAAAGCTAACATACAATGCAAAAATAGTCATGTTATTATTTTACAAGTCCTAAGTGCGTTAACGAATTTGTCTTATACCTGAAAAGTGAAGAAAACAAATTCTAACTTATTAAAAGGTCCTTAACAAGATCATGGCAGAGATAACCGACAAACGGCCATCACCAGATGCAACTGAAGGCCAAGACCTGCGCGAATCACTGTTAAAGGAGATTAACGCAGACATAAAACGCCTGACAACCTTCTCCAACCGTGGGTTATGGGCACTATCGCTGTTCATGCTTATCAGTATGATGGCTTGGCGGGACTTCCCCATGCTTCCGCTTCCAGAAACGGTAACTGCTTCACTCGGTGCCCCGCCTCCAGCCTATATAATCAGTCTAGTACTTGTGTTCTATACTTTTTCAGCAATAATTTTAAGCCTGTCGCGCCTGATGGCCGGAATCAATCACAAAAGCAGCTTCTGTCACGTCGGCTACCTCACAGCCTTTTTCCTTTTCTATCATTTTTCCAAGGCACTGGATGAAAACTACTGGGCTGTTTTCGGAGCCGGAATAACCATACTGAGCGTTGAAAGCTATCGAATATGGAATTATTGCAAAGATAATTTAGTGCGCAAACGTGAACAACGGAAGTTTGTTCAAAAAAATGGTCGCATGCCGATTGAAGAATGATTTAAAAACCAGCCGCAAATTAGCAACCCTCACTGCACTACGCAGTTAAACCGACCGTTTTTCCTCAAATCTCCTTGACAAAACTCCGGGCACTTATTACCTTTAATATTGTTAGCACTCAACGGTGATGAGTGCTATTTTTTTGGGGTTTAAAACCATGAACGTGGAACTTTCTGCACGCAGTAGACAGATTTTGGAAGCGATCGTAGAAGATTATATCGCTACAGCCGAACCGGTTGGCAGCAGCGCTGTCGCTCGTCGGCACGCACTGACGCTGTCCCCGGCCACAGTACGCAATGTAATGGCCAACCTGGAAGAGATGGGGCTGTTGACTTCTCCACACACTTCAGCCGGCAGAATCCCGACTGAAAAAGCCTATCGATTTTACGTGGACTCTCTGGTTGCTCTGCGCCAGATCAGCCGTGATGAAAAGCGCCAGATAGTAAACCACTGCCGCCAGGCCGGAGCAGGGCTTTCCGGCATTCTTAAAGAAACCAGCCGCACATTGTCCCAACTTTCAAATTACATGGGCATCGTAGTTGCGCCCAGTTTCACGGCGGATGTATTCCGTCACATAGAATTCATACGACTTGGCCAGCACAAGATTCTGGCTATTCTGGTTTCCAGCAACGGGGCGGTCCAGAACCGCCTTATTGAAAACGAAGAAGATTACAAGCCGGAAGAACTTGTCAGAATGGGCAACTACCTGAATGACATGATGAAGGGTTTAACTATAACCCAGGCCCGCAAGCGGATTCTGGAAGAGATGAAGAACGAGAAATTACAGTACGACCAGCTCATGTCTCACGCGCTTCGCATCAGTGAGCAGGCAGTTACTGTTCAGAACGATGAAGTATTTGTCGAAGGACAGGCTCGCATACTCGATCAACCGGAGTTCAGCGACGCAGCCAGGATGAAGGAAATTTACGAAGCTTTCGAACAGAAGGGAATCATGCTGCAGCTTCTATCACGCTGCGTGTCTGCAGAAGGTGTCCAGATCTACATTGGATCCGAAACAACACTCAGCCGATCTGCCGGCATAAGCCTTGTTACATCCCGTTTCGTCACGAGCAGCAACACGGTTGGAATGCTGGGAGTTATCGGACCCACCAGAATGGGCTATTCCAGTGTAATACCAATCGTGGATTACACCGCCAGAATGGTCAGCCGCCTGCTGAGCGAAGTATGACCATTGTACTAATTAAATGAAAAGGACTGAACGAAACATGGAAACTAAAAATAACGAGAATACGATTACCGAAGAAGCCACTCCTGGACTTGACCAAATCACCGAAGAGTCTACTCCTGACGATCAACTGACTCTCGAAGAGCAGTTGCTGGCCAAAGAGAAAGAAGCCCGTGAGAATTGGGATCGCTTCGTACGTGAACGGGCAGACCTGGAAAACTATCGCAAACGGGTTAATCGTGAAAAAGAGGAGTTGCTTAACTATGGCAACAAAGCACTACTAGAAGAGATTCTCCCGGTAATAGATAATCTTGAGCGTGCCTTGGCACACGCCTCGGAAGACGGACTGGGAGCTGTAGTTGAAGGCATCCGCATGACGCATGGCATGTTGCTGGCGGCACTGAAAAAATTTAACGTCACACCGATCGAGGCCGCCGGAACTCCGTTCAACTCCGCCTTTCACCAGGCCATGGCCCAGGTGCCTACCGATGAACACGCACCCAACACGGTTGTTGAAGAGTATCAAAAAGGCTACATGCTCAAAGAGCGTTTACTGCGCCCGGCCATGGTAACCGTGGCAACGGCGACAAAATAATTTTCAGCAGACCTTGTTTTTTTATCAACAGATGAATATCTTCAATACAGAGCAATTACAAAGGAGGACTAAAAAGTCATGAGTAAAGTAATCGGAATCGACCTGGGAACAACCAACTCCTGTGTTTCAATCATGGAGGGTGGTGAGCCCATCGTTATCGCAAACTCCGAGGGAAGTCGTACAACTCCCTCTATGGTGGCAATATCTGACAGCGGCGAGCGCCTGGTAGGTCAACAAGCAAAACGTCAGGCTGTAACCAATCCGGAAAACACCCTGTACGCTATCAAACGTCTGATCGGACGCAAGTTTGATACAGAAGCGGTTAAAAAAGACATCGCCATTTCACCATTTAAAATCGTCAAGGCAGATAATGGTGACGCTTGGGTTGAGGTACGTGAAAAGCGTTATTCTGCGCCTGAAATATCTGCAATGATCCTGCAGAAAATGAAGAAGACCGCCGAAGACTATCTGGGAGAGGCTGTAACGGACGCGGTTATCACAGTACCGGCTTACTTTGATGACTCACAGCGCCAGGCCACCAAGGACGCCGGTAAAATTGCCGGTCTGAATGTTCTGCGTATTATCAACGAGCCGACCGCTGCCGCTCTGGCTTACGGTCTGGACAAGAAAAAAGACGAAAAGATCGCCGTATTCGACCTGGGCGGCGGTACCTTCGACGTTTCAATTCTGGAGTTGGGCGATGGCGTATTCGAGGTTAAATCCACCAACGGCGACACCTTCCTGGGTGGCGAGGATTTTGACCAGGTTGTAATCGACTGGATTGCAGACGAATTCAAAAAAGATCAGGGCATTGACTTGCGTGGCGACAAAATGGCTCTCCAGCGTTTGAAAGAAGCCGCCGAGAAAGCCAAGTGCGAACTGTCGACCTCCATGGAAACCGACATAAACCTGCCCTTCATAACTGCCGACGCCTCCGGCCCCAAGCACCTGACACTGAAGCTGTCTCGTGCCAAGCTGGAATCGATCTGTGCTGAGCTGCTGTCCAAACTGGACGGACCATGCCGTACCGCTCTCAAGGACGCCGGCCTTTCAGCCAGTGACATTGATGAAGTTATTCTGGTAGGCGGCATGACCCGCATGCCGGCTGTACAGAAAAAAGTTGAGGACATCTTCGGAAAAACCCCGAACAAAGGGGTTAATCCGGATGAAGTTGTTGCAATCGGCGCCGGCATCCAGGGCGGCGTACTGAAAGGTGACGTCAAGGACGTACTGTTGCTGGATGTAACCCCGCTTTCACTGGGCATTGAAACCCTGGGAAGCGTCATGACCAAGTTGATTGAGAAAAACACAACCATCCCCTGCCGCAAGTCCCAGACATTTTCAACAGCTGCCGACAACCAGCCGGCGGTTTCGATACACGTCCTGCAGGGGGAGCGCGAAATGGCCCGAGACAATAAAACCCTCGGCAATTTCGAGCTGAGCGGCATTCCTTCCGCACCGCGTGGCATTCCACAGATCGAGGTAACTTTCGATATCGACGCCAACGGCATAGTTCATGTTTCCGCCAAAGACCTCGGTACTGGCAAGGAGCAGTCGATCCGTATCACCGCTTCTTCCGGTCTTTCAAAAGAAGAAATCGACAAGATGGTTCGCGACGCCGAAGCCCATGCTGACGAGGATAAGAAAAAACGCGAAGCGATCGAAGCCCGCAACCAAGCCGACAGCATGGTCTATACTACCGAAAAATCCCTCAAGGAGTACGGTGACAAGATTGATGCGGTTGAAAAAGGCAACATTGAGAACAAACTGACTGAACTGAAAAAACTCATGGAAGGCGAAGACGCCGAAGCTATTAAAAAAGCCACTGACGAACTGGCCCAGGCTTCACACAAACTGGCCGAGGCCATGTACGCTAAAACCGAAGGCGCTCATGGAGAAGATTCGGCCGGAGCCGAACAGACCGACGCATCCAAACCAAAGGATGACAAGGTTGTTGACGCTGACTTCGAAGAAGTCAAAGACGACAAGAAATAATCCGGCTGGCTGGCCGGGGTGACTATGTAGGGACGGGTTTTAAAACCCGTCCCTACATTCATTTTAAAACCAAAGGAACCTTACTGTGGCAAACGCAGAAAAACGTGATTATTACGAGGTACTTGGCGTCCATCGCAATGCCTCCGAAACTGAAATAAAAAAAGCCTTCCGCAAACAGGCCATCCAGTTCCATCCGGACAAGAATCCTGGCGACAAGGCTTCTGAAGACAAGTTCAAAGAAGCCACTGAGGCTTATGAAGTGCTTTCTGACGCACAAAAGCGCGCCCAGTACGATCAATTCGGTCATGCCGCTGTTTCAGGCGCTGGTGGCGGATATTCCGGTGGCGGTTTTGGTGGTTTTGGCGGCGGTACACCTTTTGGAGACATATTCGGAGACATATTCGGAGACATATTCGGCGCCGGTGCCGGCGGAGGACGTGGGCGTAATCAGGGACGGCGCGGCGACGACCTGCTCTATAATATGGAAATCAGTTTCGAGGAAGCAGCTTTCGGCGTCGAGAAGAAAATTGAAGTTCCATTTGCCAAGCGTTGCGGTACTTGCAGTGGCTCCGGTTCCAAGCCGGGGACTGATCCAAAGGTCTGCCCTACCTGCCGTGGAGCAGGACAGGTGCGCTATCAACAAGGTTTCTTCAGTGTCAGCAAAACGTGTGGACAGTGCAACGGTGAAGGCAAGGTGGTGCACGATCCCTGCCCCGACTGTCGAGGCAAAGGAAGCATCAAGGATACCAAAACCCTGTCGGTCAAGGTGCCGGGTGGCGTAGAAACCGGCTCACGACTAAAGCTGACCGGCGAAGGAGGGCAGGGCAAAGGCAGCCCGAACGGTGACCTCTACGTCGCACTCAGCGTAAAGGAACATGCCCTCTTCCAGCGCGAGGATAACAACGTAATCTGTGAAATTCCGATCAGCTTTATCCAGGCCTCGTTAGGATGCGAATTTGACGTTCCGACCCTGGACGGCAAAGTTGCAATGAAGATTCCGGAAGGGACCCAGTCCGGCAAGGTTTATCGCCTGAAGGGCAAGGGAATTCCATCACTGCAAGGTTACGGACGCGGCGATCAATTGGTGGTAATAAGAGTGGAGACCCCTACCAGTCTCAACAGGAAGCAGAAAGAACTGCTGGAAGAATTTGCAAAAATCAGCGGAGAAGACGTGCATCCCATGAAAAAGGGTTTTTTGGATAAAGTTATGGATTTTCTGAGTTAAAACCCGCCTGAGCCCGCTTTAAAGCGGGCTCATTTATTTCCTTGCCTACTCAGCTGATATATTTTAATATTCAGCCTCGACAGTGTTAACGGTCGACAGGGAGAACGTTCCATGGATAAACAACAGCTGGTTGAGAGAACAACCGAAACGTTGCGCCCCTTCGAAACCGGTAACTTGATCAACACCATGCAGCATTTGACCGTAAAACAAGTATTTTCCCATCCGGCAGTACTGTTTTTCATTTTTGCCGTTTTTTTCTTCGGAGTGTTCAAACACTCAAAACCGGTGCTACTGACACTGTTCATGCTGATCGGTTTGGCAGGAATCCTTCGCTTTGCCATGCCGGCACCCGGTGATGATCTTTCAATGTCATCGATGCTGCCTTTCATTGGAGGCGGCCTGCTTGTTGGCGGTGTAATCATCTATTTTTCCCTTATAAAATCAGACTGAATATTCTCAAAGGATCGAAGTATATGAAACTTGATAAACGTGATTGTCTGTTTGCTGGAGTGGTTGTTCTGGTAATTGGAATTTTCATCGGCATTTCAGGAAAAGAAAAAACAACCACCGTGCCAAATAACGAAATGCACAAGATAGCCTACGATGTGGCCTACAAGAACGCTCCAGGCCCCGATGCTTCAATATTCAAACGAGCCTTTTTCAAACCGGATAAAAAAGGGGCTGAGGCATATTGCGAACCTTGCCACAAGGAAAAAGGAGTTGCCTTCCCCCCTGACCACCCCGCCAAAAACCGCTGTCTGTTCTGCCACAAACTTAAGCAATAAAGAGAGAGGCCGCAGTCGCTATTTATGCGACTGCGGCCTCTCTCAAGATATGCTTGTAAAAACGTGGTTAACTTTACGACTGTACTAATTCCTCTTCCGGTGTAACATTTTCACTAACACTGGCAAGATCGCCGGGTTCTTCCAGACTGACTCTACCGATCTTGCCAGCGCGAAGTTCCCTCAAAAAGGCCTCTGAGGCCCGATGAACATCGATCCCGCCACCGCTGACCAGACACCCCAAACGACGCCCGATCATTTCAAGCACTGCCGTTGGTGTTTCCGGCATATCAGTAAACTTGTAACGGTCTGCAAGCAATTGCGGATAACGCTGCATCATAAACTCTGCCGCAAACAGACCTACACAGGTGTAGTCGAGGGCACTGGCGCCGATGGCACCGCTGGTGGCCAGCCGGTAGGCCACCACCTGATCGCTCATATCAGGCCAGAGCAGACCGGGCGTGTCCGACAGGATTATACCATTGCGCAGATCAATCTGTTGGGCACAGGTTGTTATTGCCGGTTTATCGCCAACCTTGGCCATGCTTTTTCCAGCCAGAGTATTGATCAGGGTGGACTTACCGACATTAGGAATTCCAAAAACCATGGCCCGCAAAGGCCAGCCTGGTCGCCCACGATTCGGAGCCAGTTTTTGACAGAGCTTGATCAGTTGTTTGGTTTCGGAATGCTGCTTGGCCGATAAAGGCAGAGCATGTACGCCGGATTCTTTTTCAAAATAGCGAACCCAAGCCTTTGTAGCGACCGGATCAGCAAGATCGTTCTTGTTTAAAAGTTTGATGCAGGGCTTGTTACGGCGCATCTCCTCCAACTGGTGGTTGGAGCTTGAAAAGGGCAATCGGGCATCTAGGATCTCGATAATCACATCAATCTTTCGAATTGCTTCAGACATTTTTTCCTGAGCCTTGCCCATGTGCCCAGGATACCATCTTATCGTCATGTACTTTTTCTTTCCTGTCGATTGAATAAATATTTTGATCAATATAAATAACACATTTTACGAAATGAATGGTTGTTATCTGCAAATGGATTCATAAGAACCGCAATTATATTACTTCAAGTCAGGTCATATCCGGCATTAACAGACTTTTAGCTGAACGGCTGTTTCAATGTGTACAAATCCCCGATTGCAGTTATATTACTTGCAGATTAGAATATTCCGGGTAGTTGCAGCAAAACATCCGATAGACTTTTGCATATTTGAAAAACATTTTGAATCCGGGAGTTTTTGCATGAGATCCTTATCCGACATTGTTCAGAATATTGGGACCAACGATTCACCGGAAAGATTTAAAAGGATCTATCTCCTGCGGGTTTTTCAAGCCTGGTTCTGATTCTGGCACTATCATTTACAGTCATCTCTTATCAAAATAGTAACAACCTCATCGAAAATGTGGGTTGCCAATGCTCTTGGTGGCATATCGGCACTAAGAAACAGAGCGGCACTCCGCAAAATCAATAAAGTTCGTACTTCAGCAATCTGCATTCAATCGGGCCATTGAAAAGCACATGACGTCTTGATGCTTTCAGACCGATATACTTGGCAAGTTCCAGGTTTCCGGTCAGGACGTATCCGGTCCACCCTCGACAACGCTTCTTCATGACGTCACCAATCTGACAATACAGCTCCCTCAGATCGTCCTCTTCACCCATACGCACACCATAGGGAGGATTGATTATTACCACCCCTTTGTCCCCTTCAGGCTGAAAGTCCTGAAGGGCGGCATGAAAGAAATGAACCTGTCCTTCGAGGCCGGCCTTGGCAATATTGCGGGCCGCCAGCAGAAGTGCTTTACTGTCCTGATCATATCCGGTCACCAATCCGGTCGGTACCTTGCGTATTCCGGTTTCCGCCTCATTGATCATCTTGTCCCACAAGCGGGCATCAAAATCCAGCCAGCGCTGAAATCCGAAAGAGCGCTGCAGGCCTGGCGGCATCCGCGCCGCCAGAAGAGCAGCTTCAGCCGGTATAGTACCCGACCCGCACATGGGGTCAACCAAGGGCACCGTGCCATCCCAACCGGTCAAAGCGACTACCGCAGCCGCCAATGTTTCACGGAGCGGAGCCTCGTTCCGTTCAATCCGGTAGCCACGACGATCCAGCGACTCTCCCGAACTATCCAGGCTTACGGTACAGACGTTTTTATGCAAATGGACATTGATCCGAACGTCAGGTGATGCCGTATCAACATTCGGGCGACTGCCACATGTCTCGCGAATACGGTCTACAACAGCATCCTTGGTCTTGAGTGCAACAAAGCCGGAATGAGTCAGCGCCGAATCACGCAGACTGCAATCAACCGCCAGGGTCATAGTCGGAGTAATCAGATCCGCCCAGGCCAGCGCAAAAACCCCGGCATAAAGTTCCTCGGGACTCTTGCATGGAAATACAGCCAGCTGCACCAGCACACGACTGGCGGTGCGCAGCCAGAGATTGGCTCTGTACAGACCGGACCGATCAGTAACAAAAGCCACTCCACCCTTGCCAGGCTTGGCAGCTCTGATTCCAAGCGCTTCCAGCTCCGATGCTGCGACCTCTTCAGCGCCCCGTGGAACAGCCGCAAAACAATACATCTGTAGATCCGGCTTGGGGGCTAGATGCGTTCCAGCTCTCAATATATGTTTCTTTTCACTCATAACTGCCTACCTGTTTCTTTCTTCCAGATATATGCCAATTGCTGGCGTGTTTCTTCCGGTGTGCCGCTGTTGTCGATCAGAATCCGGCCATAGGCCACCTTTTGAGTCAAGGGCATCTGACTGTCAATGATAAGCTGCGCGGCTTCCCTGGATATCCCGTCCCGTGCCATCAATCGTTCCAACTGGATTTCCGGTCGTACCGTCACAATCCAGACTTCACTGACACGATCACTGACACCAGCCTCAATCAATAGCGGCGCCATATATACCAATAGTTCATGCCCTTCTGCAACAGCCCTGGCGGTCCTTTCAACTCCCAGCCTGCGGATTTCGGGATGCAGTAAGTCTTCCAACTGACGTCGTTTATCCGCATCCGCAAAAACAATAGCCCCCAGTTTTTTACGATCCAGAGTACCATCGGCAGCCATTACTTCACGACCAAAAAGAGCGACAACACGCTCAAGAGCTTCGCTTCCAGGTTTCACCGCTTCACGTGCCAGTTGATCTGCATCGATCACCGGCACCCCACTTTCTTCAATCAGTCGGGCAACGCTGCTCTTACCGCTTGCGATACCACCGGTAAGTCCTATAACCCTGATCCCGTGATCCTTCATTTAAGTTCCTTCCGTTCTTTGTACGCCCGGCGAAAATTGACATCAAAAAAAGCCTTATAGCCCGGCATATTTTCGTACTGCGGCAATGAAAACTGACGTTTGGTGGCTTCGATCTCCAGCCCATTACCGACCATACGCAAGACTTCAGTCGTGAACACTCGAAAAAAGTCTGTAAACGCACGATACCATCGGAATTGGTAACTTCTCCCAATCCCGAAACTACCGTATTGGCAGCAATGCTGGAAAATATCTCCAGGGTGCCGATCCAGTCACGAAACGAGGCATCCCCCATGTATCCGGCCACATCGTTGAAAAACAGATCAGAGGTAAAGAGCACCCCCCTCCTCCGGCAGATACACAAACACATCGCCTTCGCTGTGTCCCGAATCAGTTGCAATCATAACAATCATGGTATTACTGCGCTTCATCGACAGACCGCGGTCAAAAAAAGTCACCTGATTTCTGATCTGGCGAAATTCGCTTTTAAGAGCCTGCCAGTTCGGACCCGAGGCTATGATTTCAGCATTGGCCGGCAAGTTAAAATCGATATAATTAAAACCACGATGATGGTGAGTATTAATTATATAACGTACCGGTATCGGAGTAAGAGTACCAAAATAATTCAGTAAGTTCTTTTGTGGTTTCAGGAACAAAATGGGCGCCGGCCAGGATAACCTGATAGTCGGTAATGATAATCAGTCAATTGCTGGCAGCCTTGCCGCCAGGTACCGCAATTGCCGCATACACTCCATCTCGCAGTTTATTGAATTTGAAATTGGCCGCCGATGTTACAACCGGTATCAGCATCAACGAAGAACCAGCAACAGTTTTCGCGTCATTGAGTCGCCTCCGGAAACGACATCCTAACAGAGCAGATTCAAAAATGACAGAGTTTTGGCTTGAGTTGATGTTGCAAATAGTGTAATTGTTTTTGTCTTAACAAGTATCAGCAACCGGTCACGCGGGCGGTTAGCTCAGCTGGATAGAGTACAGGCCTCCGAAGCCTGGGGTCGTGGGTTCGAATCCCATGCCGCCCGCCAATAAAAACAGGAGTTTACGGCTATTTGCTGTAGGCTCTTTTTTCTTGTGTGGTCCCTGGTGTGGTCTCTGGTGCCGTTGCTAGGTGAGGCGAAAAGTCTGCATAAAGCACATCTTACCCTGGAAGTCCTTGCTGATCATGCGAAACAACCCACTTGCATCAGCAAAATATCACCAATGGTTATTAACTAATCACCGCAACACGCTGAAATAACTATTGATTTATTTTTACCTGTTTTTTTGTCTGCCATAGTCCCGGCATCAAATAACGAAAGGGAATGTTGAGGAAAGTGAATATTTTAGAATCAATGATCGAGCTGGAGAGATACACGGCGGCAAACGGTGATGCAGATGTTAAAATTAGTGGTGTCAACGCGAAGGGCCTGGATGCTGTTTCGGCGGAAGGTGGCTACGTTGGCTACCTTGATCTTGTTGAGCAATAGCAACCACGTAGGGAATAACATAAAGAACGGCGGCAACCTATTACGGTTTACCGCCGTTTCTGTTTTCAGTGCAAGCCGTCATCAAACCAAGCAACACTTGCTTTATCGAGCTGAAAGCCATCTTTGCTGAGACCGGGCCGGATTTTTCCGCTGAGATTTGTCCCGGAGCTTCTCAAAGCGACCTTTCTCCAGAGGCTATCGCTCTATTTCGTGAGCGCTGGGCAAAGAAAGGCCGTGACGACCGCAAGCGGACATGGAGCGACATCGAAGCCTTGACCAATGCCGAGCTGGTATTGGACGGTCAGGTCACCTATGCTGCTTTGATTCTTTTTGGCACCCGTGCTGCCTTGGGCAGCCATTTGGCTCAAGCCGAGTTGGTATTTGAATATCGGTCATCCGAGACATCCGGTCCCGCTGCTGACCGTGAAGAATTCCGGGAAGGTTTTTTCCTCTGGCAGGATGCCATCTGGAATAAGATAAATCTGCGTAATGACCGCCAGAGCTATCAGGATGGCCTGTTCCGGATGGACATTCCTACCTTTGATGAAGTGCCTGTACGCGAGACATTGCTGAATGCTGTGGCACACCGCGATTAAACCAGTCCAGGTTGTAAATAGCCGCATCAGTTTTGATGCGGCCATTTTATTGTCCTTAGCCGCGTGCAAAAACCAAAGATTTCCAACCAAATAATGATAATGATTTTCATTTGCATTTATTTTTAACAACTGCTATCTTCATCACATAGAAGTACAGAAAGATAAATTGGAGGCACGCCATGAGACGAATGATACGAGAACTTTCAATTCTGGCAGCTGCCCTGATGGTGATGGCAGTTCCGGTTCTAGCAGAAGAAGGAAACATGAAAACGGTGTTGGACAACGGTCAGAATACTCAGAAAAACGAGTGCCTGCTGGTTGCCATGAACTGTGGAGATCAGGTGGACTCCATCCAGCAGAGGATAGACAGGATTCAAAAAGAAATTGGCAGGGGCACGTCTGTTTACACCAACGATGAACTACGGAGACTTAATGATCGGCTCGAAGATGCGAACAAAGTTCTGGAAGAAGTAACTATCGGCGGCGGCGCATAGTCGTTGCCACAACAATATTCAAAACAGGGTTTGAACGGGCTGCATGACAGATGTTATGTAGCCCGTTTTATTTCGGGCCACATAACGCATTTAACAACAGATCCACAGACATCATGAAAGGATTGTGGGCAGTATATTATCGTGCTATAAAGAATGTTTAGGAATTAATGTCTCAATCATAATACCTTTGTTTTCGAGTACCTTAATGATCGCACTACTGCACTGTAAAATTTCAGAATTACTCACCAACCGTTCTCCGGAGGTCTTACTGACTTTCAGTACCCTTTTATTGCTGCTGCTGGGTTTATTGGATCTTGTCACAGGCGACTTTTCACTGATTATATTTTACCTGCTGCCGGTTTCGCTGGTTGCCTGGTTCGTAAGCAAACGAAGTGGTATTTGGTTCTGTGTTTTTTCGGCGGCGATACGTTTGATTGTAGACGAAGGTCCGGAGTCATTTACTTTCGATCATTCCATGATTCATTACTGGAACGACTTGATCGAGTTTATCTTTCTGCTGATGATGAGTCTTCTGTTTTCAGCCCTCAAAAGTAATCTCGACAATGCAAAAGAACTGGCCAGCCGCGACCATTTGACAGGGGCCCTGAATCGCCGTTCATTCTTTGATCTGGCTGAACACGAGATCAATCGTTCAAGGCGCTACGGGTTCCCATTTACAGTCGGCTACATCGATCTGGATGATTTCAAGGAGGTCAATGATCGATTGGGACATAGAGCCGGTGATGAGTTGCTGTCCATGGTAGTTTCGACCATCAGATGCAATATCAGGAGCACCGACATCCTGGCCAGATTCGGTGGCGATGAATTTGTGATTCTGTTACCCGAAACCTCCGGCGATGTGGCCCGATTATTTTTGAACAAGCTGCATGAACATCTTAATGATGCCATGCGGATTAATAACTGGCCGGTGAGTTTCAGCGTTGGTGCAATAACCTATCTTCAGGCGCCGGCCACCGTTGACGAGGCCATCCACTAGGCTGATGAACTGATGTATACCGTCAAGCACGACGGCAAAAACAGACTGCTGCACCGGGAAGTCGGGGAGGATAACAATGGCTAAGGGAAATTTTGATGTTACAAACATGATTGCTCCATTGATGATACGCATGCCGCTGGGACTGATTTTCATGGCGCATGGTTCTCAAAAACTGCTGGGACTGTTCGGTGGACAAGGTTTGACCGGGACACTTAAAAGTTTTGAAGAAAAGATGGGCATTCCACCAATATTTACGCTGCTGGCAATACTGGCCGAATTCGGGGGCGGCTTCGGCATACTGACAGGTTTCCTGACCCGGCTTTCGGCAGCAGGCATTTCCGGCGTCATGCTGGTAGCAATCTACAAGATACACTGGGTAAATGGTTTTTTTATGAACGCAAGTTGTGTGACCGGTCGCGGACATGGAATTGAATTCAACATCGCCCTTTTAGGAATGGCCCTTTGCCTGATGATAGAAGGCGGCGGCAGATGGTGCCTGGACCGGCTGATTTTCAAATAGTATCGATATAAGCCTGAAATGAAACCAAGGCGGGCTCGACCCGCCTTTCGATTGCCAACAAGGAGTAAGACCAGTGCAACTGTTTAACACCGAAGAAGTTGAAAAACGTCGCACCTTTGCCATCATCAGCCACCCGGATGCCGGTAAAACCACCATTACCGAAAAACTGCTGCTGTTTGGTGGCGCCATTCAGCAGGCCGGTGAAGTCCGCGCCAGAAAAAGCGCCCGCCATGCCACTTCTGACTGGATGGAACTTGAAAAGCAACGCGGCATTTCGGTGACTTCGTCGGTCATGAAGTTCACCTATGACGGCTGCGAAGTCAACCTGCTGGACACTCCCGGCCACAATGACTTCTCCGAAGACACCTACCGGGTTTTGACCGCGGTGGACTCGGTTCTAATGGTGATCGACTCGGTCAAAGGAGTTGAAAGCCAAACCAGAAAATTGTTGGAAGTCTGCCGTCTTCGACATACACCGATCATGACCTTCATGAACAAACTGGACCGTGAGGGTCAGGAGCCGTTTGATCTGCTGGACGACATCGAAAAGAACCTGCACATGCAGACAGCGCCGATCACTTGGCCGATAGGCATGGGCAAGCGCTTCCGCGGCACCTACCACCTCTACACCAAGGAGCTGACATTTTTCGACGCCGAAGCGGACGATGGTGTCGGCGAAATCATGACCGTAACCGGATTAGACGATCCAAAACTTGACGAACTGCTGGGCAGCCAGGTGGAAGAACTGCGCAATGACATCGAACTGCTGGAAGGCGCCGCCACCCCCTTTGACCGGGAAGCCTATCTGGCCGGCCGCCAGACACCGGTATTTTTCGGCAGCGCCATCAATACCTTCGGCGTACAGCAACTACTGGATGCCTTTGTTGAATATGCGCCGCATCCACTCCCGCGCGAAACCACCGGTCGCGCCGTATCGCCCTACGAAGAACCCTTCAGCGGCTTTGCTTTCAAAATTCAGGCGAACATGGACCCGGCCCACCGCGACCGGATCGCCTTCTTCCGCATCTGCTCCGGCAAGTTCACCCGCGGCATGAAGGTGCGCCACGTCCGACTGGGGCGGGAAGTGCAGATTGCCAACGCCACGATCTTCATGGCCCAGGATCGCACCAACGTAGAAGAAGCCTGGCCAGGAGATATTATCGGCATCCATAATCATGGCACCATCAAGATCGGCGACACCTTCACAATGGGTGAAGAACTTAAATTCACCGGTATCCCCAGCTTTGCTCCGGAACACTTCCGCAAGGTGCGTCTTCTTAATCCGATGAAATCCAAGGCACTAGAAAAGGGACTGGTACAGTTGGCTGAAGAGGGCGCAACCCAGGTATTCAAACCGGTGATGGGATCGGACTGGGTCATCGGTGCGGTCGGTTTACTGCAGTTCGAGGTGGTCATGCACCGCCTGGAGCATGAATACAGCGTTAAGGTTGCATTTGAGCCGGTCAGCTACGTTACAGCCCGCTGGGTAACCGGGGAGAAAAAACAGATTGAGGATTTCGAGAAAAAAGAGGCCATGCACGTCTACATCGACGGCGAAGGCAAGCTGACTTACATGGCCGGCAGTCAGTGGCGTTTGGACAACACCATCGAAAGCTGGAAGGGACTTGAGTTCCACGAAACCAGCGAACATAGCTAAACCATGTCCTACGGCAAAAAGCACAAACAGGCAGTAAAAGAGCGCCGAGTGACATTCCGGGCAACCTGGGATGCGTTCTGGCGCTTTTCCTTCAACCACTTCCCGCTGATGCTGCCGGGGGTTCATCCCATATTGGCTCCACTGATCATGTTCCGCCTGAAAAGACGCGGATACTCCAACTGCCGGGTTGAATCAACCGGCAGTGGCCTGGTTGTGCATGCGGTGAGGTAAGGCAAGTCACTCCTTTCAAAGGCAAATCCCCCTAAGTCCCCCTTTCTTAAAGGGGAACTTTAACTTCATCCCCAAATACTCTTATCAAAGTCGGGAACACAAGGTATCGCCCCTACACACTTCAAAACCCGGACAGCCACACGGGGCCGTCCCTACGACATCCGACCAAACTTACCACACACTCTAATAAAAATATTTTTCTAATGTTTGACCATCGCCATCCACACCCTCGCCGCCAGCCTGGCATCATCCAGACCCGGTGCAGACGACAATCTGCCGGAATATCTCCCAGTAGATGCCGGGCTACGGTTTCCAGACGGTGATTAGGTAACTGCGGACAATGCCGGCGGGCCAGACGAACGGTACAAATGGAGGCGTTGGGCAGTGACTGCCCCAGTAGCGCCAGTTCGTGGCGGACAAAACTCATGTCAAATGGTGCATTGTGGGCAATCAGAGGCGCATTGCCAATAAATTCCAGAAAAGATGGCCATACTTCCATTGGAGTTGGTTTTCCTCGCAGCATCTCCGGCGAGATGCCATGCACACGAAAGGCACCGTAGCTGATTGGCGCGTTGGTCCGGATCAGAGTTGACAGTTCGTCAACGATCCGGCCATCTTCAATAGCCACCGCTCCAATCTCGATCACACGACCGCCGGAGGCGATCACGAGCCCGGTAGTTTCAACATCTATTGCGATATGTCGTGTTTTAATAGCTTTATTCCCCTGATCAAAAATATATCACAAACATGCGTCACAATAAGTCGCACACAATAAAAAGCGTAAAAAAACCAGATCGAATGAACGACCTGGCCTTTGCCTGTAAAAAAATGTTCAACTCACATCACATGAACTTGGAAATTTCGTATCCGATCTGCCCCAATGGCAGTACTTCATCAGCTACTCCGCCGTCAACACAGGCCTTGGGCATGCCGTAGATGGTCGAGGTAGCCTCATCCTGCGCTATTGTTACGCCGCCTTTCTGCTTCAATGCCTGCATGCCTTTGAAACCATCGTTACCCATTCCGGTCAGAATAACTCCCAGCATAGAGCCGTTTGTAGCTTCAGCCATGCTGGACAACATCAGATCAATTGAAGGAATATATACATATTGTGGATAGCTGCTGGTAGGCTGAATTTTGACGACAACATTGTTCCCCTGGCGAAGCAGGGTGGTATGCATGCCGCCAGGTGCGACCAAAGCCAGTCCCGGCTTGAGAATATCGCCGTCAACCGCTTCGCGGATCGCCATGGAGCATTTGGCGTTCAGCCGATCTGCATACGGTCCCGTAAAGGCCTTTGGCATATGGATGCCGACCATGACGCCATAGGGGAAATTGACCGGTATGCGCGACAGAACCTCCTGAAGCGCTACCGGGCCGCCGGTTGAGGCGCCGATGCCAACGTACTGGATTTTTTTGCCGCTGAATTTTGAGGATGTGGCGCGCTGCGGTGCAGATGCAGTAGCTATAGACGGTCTGCTGCTGGGCGAGGTCGTGCCGACAGAACGTGAAAAACGAGATCTGGCGGCTTCTTTAACCTTGTGTAGTAATTCCTGGCGAAAGATATTCTGTGCGTCAGATGAATCGGTGACGTTTTTGGGAATGTAGTCAATTGCTCCGGCGTCCAGCGCTTCAAAGGTCGATTTAGCCCCTTCATTGGTCAAGGTGGAGACCATGATGATCTTGGTAGGGGCCTTGGCCATGATCTGCTTCAGGGCGGCAATGCCGTCCATTCGAGGCATTTCCACATCCATGGTAATAATATCCGGCTTGAGGGCAACCGCCTTCTCAACCCCTTCCATACCGTCCGCGGCTGTTCCGACAATATCAAAAGACGGGTCTTTGGAGAGGATACTGCGAATGGCCATACGCATGAATGATGAATCGTCAACAATCAGAACGCGTGTTTTTGTGGTTTGTGGCATAATCATTTGCATTGCACCAGTCAGGTTGCACTAAAGATAGAGGCGACAAGTTCCTTAATATCAGGAACTGCATCGTCCAGTTCGTAGCAGAAGCGTTCTTCATCAAAATTGGCCAATGCCGGTGATTTTTTTTTCAATATTGACCAGGCGTCTTCTTCGGCAAGGTTGAAACTTATCCATTCTCGCCCTCCATAATCCAGTTCACGCACGGCACAGAAAAGATCTGACAGGTTGATTATAGCGCATAAGATCGGATCAATAGTAGCTTCGATCGGGTTGTGGTGGCAGGAAATAACTTCACAGTACACTTCCGGAAAGTTCCATTTACGGGCAAGGCTGAGTCCAATTTCACAATGGGTTGTACCAAGCATTTCAGCCTCGGCATCAACCAGTTTGATCGGATGGTTTTTTATTTTATCCAGCATTTCCTGAAACGGTTCACGCAAATAATTGCTTAGAAAGACTTCTCCCAGGTCATGAAGTAGTCCTGCAATATAAGCTTTTTCGAGATCTTCGTATCCGACTTTTTTGGCGATAATTTTGGAAATCATGCCAACACCAAAGGAGTGCTCCCAGAATGCGTTCAGCTCTATGGCGCCGGAGTCTGAATCAAAAGCGCTGATTACCGATGTGGTCAGTGCCAGTTCGCGAATATGCCGAAGACCTAGATAAACCAGCGCTCGCCTTAGGGATGTAATTTCGTTGACTGGTTTGTAAACCGGCGAGTTGATGAGTTTCATAACTCGCGCGGTCATAACCTGATCCGTCAGCATCAGATCGGCAATTTCTTCAACACTGACATTTGGGTCATCAAGCATCTTGATCACCTGGGTGGCAACAACCGGAATGGTAGGCAGATCATCCACAGCCCCTACCAGAATTTCAGCCCGTTCAATCATCAGATTTTTGTCCATATCCAATACCTTTCAGGCTATTTCTTGTAGCCAAAACCACCGGGAAAATGCATTGTCTTGAATTTATCGTTTACACCGTGCAGGGATTCGGACTGTCCGACAAAGAAATATCCGTAAGGCTGCAGGTTGTTGTAAAAGTGCTGCACAACCTTTGATTTTGAAGCGGTATCGAAATATATCAATACATTAGCGCAAAATATGAAATCAAAACTTTTCATAAATATCATTTTGGAGTCTTCGTACAGGTTAAGCTTATTGAAAGTAACGATTTTTTTGACTTCCGGCGATAGTATGAATTTGCCATTATCCTCCCTGATGTATTTGCGTTTGTAGTTTTCAGGGATATTCCGCACGGAATAGGTGTTGTAAACCCCTTCCTTGGCCTGGGCTATTACGGTTTCGTTGATATCGGTACCTACTATTTCTATGATCCAGTCCTTCAGCAATGTGGCCCGTTTCTCCAGCAGAATCATAGCCATGGTATAGGCTTCTTCGCCTGATGATGATGCAGCGCTCCAGATCCGAAGTTTACGGAAACCCATCTTGCTTTTCATTTCCACAATTTCGGGCAGCATTTTGGTCTCAAGTGCATTCAACTGCGGGACATTACGAAAGAAATAGGTTTCGTTGGTGGTGATTTCGTCCATCAGGTATTTGAGTTCTTCTGATCCACGGGGTGACTTTAGCAGCAGATAGTAATCCTGACACGACTTCAGGCCGGTGGCATCCATCCTGCGCGTCAAGCGGCTTTCCAGGAAATATTTTTTGGTGGCATGAAAATAAATGCCACACAGGTTGTAGATAAAATCCCTGAGCTGTTCAAAATCCTTGTCAGTTATTGCCACGGTGTACCCCTCGATGATTTTTGGTAAGTGGCTTACAGCATAGGTGAGTTATTTCCTGTGTGTAGATCACTCATTACTCTCTATCATTCCGGCCGGATCTATTATCAGAGTTACACGTCCATCACCCAGTATTGTAGAACCTGCGATCCCCGGTATGTTGGCAAGGTAATTCCCTAGTGACTTGATGGCAACTTCCTGCTGGCCAACAAGTCTTGTAACAACCAGACCCATCCGTTTATCCGCAGCACCGACCACCACAACATAACAGACATCAGCACGTTCATAACGCTGCTGAACATTGAAAACCCTCTGCAGACGAATCAGAGGCAGAACCATGTCGCGCAGTTTCAATACTTCCTGCCCGCCGATCATATGGAATTTACTCTGATCGACACGAATGGTTTCAAGTACAGACGAAAGCGGGATAGAGTAAACCTCACCCTCCACCTCCACCAGTAGTGATTGAATTATCGCCAGAGTCAGCGGCAAACGAAGAATGAACTCGGAACCCAGCCCTTTTTCGCTTTTGATCTCGATCAGACCGTTCAGCTTTTTGATGTTTGTTTTAACAACATCCATGCCAACGCCGCGACCGGAAAGGTCTGTGGCTTTGTCCTTGGTTGAAAAACCGGGCAGAAAAATAAGGTCAAACATTTCGCGCTGACTCATCGCCGCCAGCTGTTCCTCGCTTAACAGACCCTTTTCCACCGCTTTGCGCCCAACCCGCTCGGTATCGATTCCGCGACCATCATCCTTGATACTGATGATGATCTCGTTGCCTTCATGAACGGCCGCCAGAACCAGCGTACCGACCCTGGATTTACCCGCAGCCAGACGTTCATCGGGTGATTCAAGACCGTGGTCCATGGCATTGCGGATCAGGTGGATCAACGGATCTCCAATTTCATCCACAACCGAGCGGTCCAGTTCGGTTTCCTCACCAAAAATCTGCAGATCTACTTCTTTGCCC
>JBBQCH010000041.1:0-20440 GCA_038318485.1 Geobacterales bacterium | reverse complement strand
CGTATCAGCACTATTGTCAGTCAGCTGAAACATTATTCCCGGCCCGGTTCGGAAGCACCGGAGTCAGGTTTCGATATCAATCACTCTATTTCAAATGCGGTGGTACTGCTTAATCATCATATTCGTCGCCAGACGGATGCTTTTCGACTGGAACTTGGAAATGAACTGCCGCAGGTGCATGGTGCACCCCAGCAGATAGAGCAGGTGCTGGTCAACCTGCTCACCAATGCTCTGCAGGCTGTGTCAGTCCGTGAGCAATCTATTGTGGTTAATTCATCCTACGATTCCGGAAGTGAAGAAGTGCTTGTCATGGTGGCCGACGATGGGCACGGTATGCCCCCTGAAACCCTGGCCCGTCTGAAAGAGCCTTTTTTCTCGACCCGCCACGATGCCGGAGGCACAGGTCTGGGGCTTTCAATCAGCGACAGCATTATCCAGGAGCATGGCGGTACATTAACCTTTGAGAGCGAGCCCGGAAAAGGTACGCGGGCCGTTGTCAGGTTGAAAAGGGCTCGGATAAAAGGGGAATAGCATATGAAAACAAAGCCGACCGATCCTGCCATTCTGCTGGTGGATGATGAAGAGGAACTGTTGTTCAGCAGCCAGCTGATCCTGCGGCGGGCCGGTTTCAGCAATGTTCTGACCCAGTCCGACAGCCGCCGGGTAATGAAGATGCTGGCCGAACAGCCGGTGGCCTTGGTCCTGCTTGATATGAACATGCCGCATCTTACCGGCGGTGAGTTACTGAAACAGATCAAAACAGCCCATCCGGATGTCGCAGTAGTCATGCTGACAGCGGTCAACGACCTGGAAACTGCGGTTGCCTGCATGCAGGACGGGGCAGACAATTATCTGGTCAAACCGGTGGATCGTGAACGTCTGATTGCAACCGTGCGAACAAGTTATGATCTGGCCCAGACACGCATTCAGCTGGAACTGTTGCGTCGTCATCTCTCGGAAGATTCCTTGGGAGATGAATCAGCTTTCAGTAAAATTGTGACCTGTTCGCCGCGCATGCGTAATATTTTTATTTATCTGGAGTCGGTGGCGCCATCCCGACAGCCGGTGCTGATCACCGGCGAGACCGGTGTCGGCAAGGAGCTGATTGCACGCTCCGTGCATGAATTGAGCGGTCGCAGCGGACCCTTTGTTGCGATCAATCTGGCCGGCCTGGACGACATACTGTTCAGTGATACGCTTTTTGGTCATCAGCGCGGTGCTTTTACCGGTGCCGACCGTGCCCGTGAGGGTTTGATCCGGCAGGCGGCCGGCGGCACGCTGTTCCTTGATGAAATCGGAGATCTGGCTACGTCATCGCAGATCAAGCTGCTGAGACTGCTTCAGGAAGGGGAATATCTGCCGCTGGGAGCGGACAAAACCCAGAAGAGTGATGTTCGGGTTGTGGCTGCCACTAATGCCGACCTCAAGAACCGCATGGAAAATGGCGGCTTCCGCCCCGACCTTTATTACCGGCTTTCCGGCCATCGTATTGAATTGCCGCCGCTGCGTGAGCGACGCGAGGATATCCCGCTGCTTTTGACCCATTTAATCGAAAAGGCGGCCGCGAGTCTAGGCAAACCCTGCCCGACAGCGCCGCCCGAACTCAGTCGCTATCTGGCGGCCTACCGTTTCCCCGGAAATATCCGCGAATTGGAAGCGATGATTCATGACGCCGTGGCGCGCCACAACGGCCGCATCCTTTCGCTGGAACCATTTGCAGCTGCAATCGGCGGGGATTTGTTTGTTTCCTCCGATGACGATCTTTCTGCTGGCCGCTGCCCGGTTTGCCCCTTCGGCGAGAAGTTTCCAACTTTAAAAGATGCCGAAAACAGGCTGATTGAGGAAGCCTTGCATCTGGCCGATAATAACCAGCGCCTGGCCGCCGCCTATCTGGGGATTACCCGCCAGGCCCTTAACAAGCGTCTGATCCGATCTGAAAATTAGCTGCACCCCGCATCAGCCCTGCGACAAAAGTTGCAGGCGCAACATAGTCTCTTCGGTTTAGCCCCTCAAAACAACTGTGATAATTCGCATTTCATTCCTTACACCAGCAATATGTGTCGCAGGCCAGTATGTCTGCTCTTGGCTGTAACAAGCTGAATATACTGCGTAAGATGTATTATTTTCAACGGCACGATCTCTGCTAGTTGGATAGTAGATGTATTTATCCAGACACAAAGTCGTCAATTGCAAAAAAGGAGATTCAAAAATGAAGCCTTACAAAGACTGGGGAATCTTCGCGAAAATCATGAGCCTGTCTGTTTTAACGTGGTTGGTGTTGGTCATAGCGGCAATGTTTGCACTGGTTCCGTTTATCCGTGGTTTGATAATGGAAGAGAAACAGGCAACTGTTACTTATCTGGTAGAGGAAGCAACCAGCCTGATGGCTTCCTACCAGAAGCAGGTTGACGCCGGGACACTTTCCAAGGAAGAAGCCCAGAAACAGGCTGCCGAGCGGATAGGGGCAATTCGTTATAATGAAAAAGATTATCTCTGGATCAATGACATGACTCCAAAGATGATCATGCACCCGATCAAGCCTGAGCTGAACGGCAAGGATCTGAGTGAAAACAAGGATGCCAACGGCAAGTTGCATTTCGTTGAGATGGCAAAGGTCTGCAAGGAAAAGGGAAAAGGTTTTGTGCAGTACGTTTGGCCAAAGCCGGGCGGGACTGCCCCAGTCCCCAAACTTTCCTATGTTGAATTTTATCAGCCCTGGGGTTGGGTGGTCGGTACCGGTATCTACGTTGATGATGTTACCGCTCATGTTCGTCAGATTCAGATCAGTATTGGAATCGCCCTGCTGGGAATTCTTGCTCTCAGTATTCTGTTGGCCTGGCTGGTTTCCCGTACAGTTACCGGTCCGATCAAGGCGGTGGTCAACACCATCAAGGATATTGCCCAGGGTGAAGGCGACCTGACCCGGCGCTTGCCGATTGCAGGCAAAAATGAAGTGGGCGAACTAAGTGAATGGTTCAATACATTTGTGGGCAACCTGCACAATATCATCAGTCAGGTGTCCGGCAGCTCATTGCAGCTCGCTTCGTCGGCGCTACAGCTTCAGCAGACTTCCCAGCAAATGACCGAAAGCATTGCCCAGCTTTCTTCCCAATCCACCTCTCTGGCAACCGCCGGTGAAGAAATGTCGGCCACTTCCGGTGACATAGCAAGCAACTGCCACCATGCCGCAACTAATGCCGGAGGAGCCACCCAGAAGGCCACCCAGGGTTCTGCTGTCGTCGGTCACTCGATTGCCGTCATGAACACTATTGCCGAACGTGTCCAAAGGGCAGCCAGCACAGTTGATGCTCTCGGTGTGCGCTCCGAGCAGATCGGCGCCATTATCGGCACCATTGAAGATATCGCCGACCAGACCAATCTTCTGGCTCTGAATGCCGCCATCGAAGCGGCCCGAGCCGGGGAGCAGGGGCGTGGCTTTGCGGTTGTGGCCGACGAGGTACGTGCTCTGGCAGAGCGCACCACCCGCGCCACCAAAGAGATTGGCGAAATGATCAAAGCGATCCAGAAAGAGACCAAAGATGCGGTTTCCTCAATGGAACAGAGCGTGACCCAGGTAGAGCAGGGTACCAGCCATGCTGCCGAATCAGGGCGCTCTTTGCAGGAAATTCTCGACATTATCAACGATGTAACCGAGCAGATCAGCCAGATTGCCACGGCTGCCGAAGAGCAGACCGCCACCACCCGCGAGATTAGCAGTAACGTAATGAACCTTAACGACCTGGCGCAGCAGAATGATCATTCGCTGCGCGAAACTGCTGCTGCTGCCAATGATGTTGCAAGGCAGGCGGAAGAGTTGAAACGTCTGGTCGGGCACTTCAAACTTTAATCAATCAGAGTCAACTGTCCGTGGCTTCAGCCAGTTTGTCAAGCCTGGCAAGACCTCAAGGACATGGTCGCCTACAACAAGTATTAAACCGGTATTTGTTACGCAGTAGCTCAGGAGGTTCGCAGTGCTGCAAAAAATTGCTTCAGTAAAACCAGATAACTATAAAAAAGCTTTATTTGAAATTTTAGATACGCTTCCCTTCATCATCGCCAGGGTGGATCGGGAAGGCCGGGTTAATCTTGTCAACAGGCGCTTTGAGCAGTTCAGTGGAATGTCTGCGGCAGACTCCGATGGACGTCTGATTTGGGAGCTGATTCCCCAGTTTGCACTCAAGCTTCGGGAGGTGACCGGAATAATCGATCGGCAGGAGGCGCTGACCGATGAAAGAATTCAGGTCGGCAGCGGCCAGAACCTTCACTATTACTCATTGCAGATATATCCGCTCAACTCTGATCAAAACGGAATGGCGGTTATTCGCATTGACGACATCACCAAGCATGTCCGCATCGAAGAGATCATGGCCCAAACTGAAAAAATGATTATGGTAGGCGGGTTGGCCGCCGGAATGGCTCACGAGATTAATAATCCGTTGGGAGCTATCATGCAGCATGCCCAGAATATCGAGAGACGTATTTCGCAGTCGATTGCGGCAAACGTAAAGGCGGCCGACGAAGTGGGCGTCGATCTTGCCAAGGTACGGTCTTACATGGAAAAACGGGGCATTTTCGAGTTTATAAGCCATATCCGTTCGGCCGGTGTACGAGCCTCATCAATTATCAACAACATGCTTCATTTCAGTCGCCGTAGTGAAGCGCGGCTTGAAACCGTTGATCTTTCAACCATGCTTGACCGTGTTCTGGAGTTGGCTGCCAGTGACTATGACATGAAAAAGCTGTATGACTTTAGCAGCATAGAGCTGGTGCGCGAATATGCTTCCCAGATGCCTTTGATGACGATGACGCTGCTGGAGATGGAGCAGGTGGTTATAAATATTCTTAAAAACTCGGCTCAGGCCCTTTCACAGGCCGGACTGGGCAGGGAACCACGCATAACTCTACGAACAAAACTTGAAGATGATAGTGCGGTGATCGAGATCGAGGATAACGGGCCGGGTATGATTGAAACCATCCGTCAGCGTGTTTTCGAGCCGTTTTTCTCCACCAAGGATGTCGGAGTCGGCACCGGCCTGGGGTTGTCGGTTGCATACGCGATTGTTACCAATGGGCATCACGGCACAATCGATGTGCTGTCGCAGCCCGGGGAAGGCTGCTGTTTTATTATCAAGCTTCCAATCCACAGGAGACTTTCATGAATGTTGCCGATATATCGATACTGCTGGTTGATGATGATGAAATGATTCGAGAGTGCATCGGAGCTTATCTGGAGGACGAGGGCTTCAGCATGCATTACGCTGTCAGTGGCGAAGATGCTTTGGACCGCATTGCTACCATCCGTCCCACGGTCTGCATCTCCGACATGCGCCTGTCCGGTATGAGTGGTGAAACCTTCATCAGCAGGGCCAATGCGGTTTGTGCCGAGACCGGCTTTCTGCTGCACACCGGCGCGGACTATAATGTATCTGATGAACTGCGTGCCATCGGTATGACAGCCGATGATGTATTTCAGAAGCCAATCCATGAACTTTCCACACTGATCAAAAGGATAAAGAAAATTGCATCGGCCAGGGTGCAATTCTGATGCAGAATTTAAACAATCGGGTGCTTCTGACAATAGATGATGAAGAAACTGTTCGCAGCAGCATCGCAGCATTTTTTGAAGACTGTGGTTTTAATGTGCTTCAGGCTTGTGACGGGCAGCAGGGCATCGAAATGGCCCGGTCAAATCGCCCGGATGTTATCATAACTGATCTGCGTATGCCGGTTATGAACGGTTTGGAAGTCATCGATGCCGTAAAGCTTATTGATGAAAACCTGCCGGTGATTGTCCTTTCGGGGACCGGTGTACTTGAGGATGCGGTGCTGGCCCTGCGGCGAGGTGCCTGGGACTATCTGCCCAAACCGGTTACAAATCTGGCAGAGCTGGAAATTGTTGTTGCCCGTTGCCTGGAACGAGCCCATCTGGTGCGGGAAAATCGGGACTATCATGTTAATCTGGAACGGTTGGTGGACAAGCGTACTGCCGAGCTGCGCAAGCTGACTACTGCTGTCGAACAGAGCGCCAACAGTGTCATCATGACCGATGTGAATGGCATCATTGAGTATGTTAATCCAAAGTTCAGCCGTACTACCGGTTTTACTTCTGAAGAAGCTTTGGGACAGACTCCGCGTATCCTAAAATCAGGCAGGCAGGCGGACAGCCATTATTTGGAAATGTGGAATACAATCAATTCCGGCAATGAGTGGCAGGGAGAATTCTGCAACCAGACCAAGGCAGGCAAGCTCTATTGGCAACTTTGCAGCATCGCCCCGATCAGGGATGAAGCCGGCATCATCACCAATTTTGTTGGAATTATGGAAGACATCACCGAGCGCAAACGGTATGAAGAACAGCTGTATTATCAGGCCAATTTTGATGTTTTGACCGGTTTGCCCAATCGATACTATTTCCAGAAGCATCTGGATCAGCAGCTTGAAATTATAAACCGGGCCTGCCAGTTTTTATCTCTGCTGGTATTGGATGTTGATAATCTCAAATCAGTCAATGATACCTTTGGGCATGAATTCGGTGATGAACTTATCAAGGCTATAGCTCATAGACTGGAACTGGTCTGCGGCATGGGATGCTTCGTATCCCGTTTTGTGGGCGACGAGTTTGCGATTGTTCTGCCGTTTTCATCGGAAGCCGATCAGGCCGTGTTTGTGGGCGAGAAAATTCGGGCTGCCATGAACGAGCCATTTCTGATCAGAGGCACTGATATCGTTACAACCGCCAGCATCGGGGTTGTCGTGTACCCCGAGGATGGGGAGTGTGTCGAGAGTCTGTTGAAAAATGCTGAAGCAGCCATGTACCAAGCCAAAAAAATCGGCAAGAACATGGTCAGTTTTTACAGTCGCGAGCTTAACAGCCAGTTGGAGCAACGCTTTCTGTTGGAATCAAAGTTGCGCAAGGCTCTGGAGCGGGATGAATTCAGTCTGCAGTATCAGCCGCAAATAAACCAGGCTAATGGAACTATTGTCGGGGCCGAAGCCCTTTTGCGCTGGACTCCAACCGGAGATGGACCGGTTTCTCCGGGCTTGTTCATCCCGATCCTGGAAGAAAGCGGCATGATTTTGTCAGTTGGTGAGTGGGTCCTGCGACAGGCGTGTCTGCAGGCGGTCGCGTGGCAGAATGAAGGCTTACCGCCTCTGCGCGTCTCAGTCAATATTTCCGCCCTGCAGTTCATACGCTGCGAACTTGATCTGGATGTACGGCGAATCCTCACTGAAACCGGGCTTGATCCAGCCAATCTTTGTCTGGAACTGACCGAGAGCATGCTGATGATCGACAGTTCCGGTACGATGGAGATGCTGACAAATCTGAGGCAAACCGGCCTGACACTTTCACTGGACGACTTTGGTACCGGCTATTCTTCTCTGGCTTATCTGGGGCGATTGCCGATTAACGAGCTGAAAATCGACATGTCTTTTGTGCAGCGCATGCTGGTGACCAGAAACGATGCTGCTGTGGTTAATACAATTATTGCCATGGGGCAGGGTCTCGATATGGAACTGGTGGCCGAAGGGGTGGAAACTGAAGAGCAGTTTAGCTATCTGGCAGCCAGAAATTGTGCAATAATCCAAGGTTACTACTTCAGTCGTCCTTTGGTGCCGGATGAGTTTGCCCGTTTCTGCCGGGAGTGGAAGGCTTGAAAATAAGGTGGCAGCTGCATGCATAGAAAAAAATATAAAGATATAAAACTAAAATTTCTGGTCATTGTTTCAGGAATAGTGATCGCTCTGGCCGGTCTGATCTATTGGCACGTTGAGAATGAATACCATTTTGCAGCGCAGCCTGGCGTCAATCAGACAGGGACGTTTGACGTATTATGGCTCTCAACAGTTTATTCAGAGGTCATTTTTGTCGGGTTGCTGATGTTACTGTTCACAACTCTGTTTTTTATTTTCATGCGACAGGTTAAAAGGCTTGAAACTGCCAACCTGGAATTGAATTTACAGCAGGCAGAACTAACTTTAAAAGCGGAAATGCTGGATTCCACCCTGGATGCAATATTATTGCTGGATGAAAAAGGGCGGCTGTTGAAGTTCAATAATGCCCTCTGCAGTCTGGTTGGTCGCTATCGCAGTGAGCTGGAAGGTATGAGAATCCAGGATTTTATGCCGCCGGAAAAAGCCGACAAAGTGGAAAAGCGCATTCAGCTGATTCAGTCTTCCGGTAGTGCGATCTTTGAATCGGAATATTTGCATAAATCCGGAAAAATAGTGCCGATTGAAGGAAATTACAAGTCGGTTGAGATCAGCGGTCGAAAACTGATTCTGAGTGTGGTGCGTGACATAAGTGAACAGAAAAAGTACCAACGGACTCTTGAAAATGCCGCCTCGGAGTGGCGGGATACTTTTGATTCGGTTGAAGACGTGATCTGGGTGCTTGATATTAATCGTAAAATTTTGCGATCCAATCAGGCAAATTTTACCATGTTCGGCAAAACGCCCAAGGAAATCATCGGACTCGATTGCCATGAAGCCGCTCATTGCCGCTACTGCTCTGAACATGGCTGTCCTTTCGAGGAGATGATGGATACTCGAAAACATGTTTCGACACAAATCACTTATAATGACAAGTGGCTTGAAGTGACTTTGGATCCGGTTTTTTCCTCTGATGGTAAGGTCACAGGCGCAGTTCACATCATAAAGGATATTACCGCCTTAAAAAGGTCTGAACGGAGCGAGCAGGCCCGCGCCGAAATTCTGGAGAAAATTGCCGGAGACGGTCCCCTGCCGCAGACACTATCGTTTATCGCTCTTGCCATCGAAAAGGAAATTCCGGGAGCACTCTGTTCGATTCTGCTGGTTGATGATGAAGGTGAATATCTGACGAATTGTGTGTCGCCCAGTCTGCCGGATGCTTACAAAAAGGCAATAAGTCGGGTTAAAATCGGTGAAGGCATCGGTTCATGCGGTACCGCAGCCTATCGTCGTGAACGGGTAGTGGTGGAAGACATAAATACTCACCCCTTCTGGGAAGGGTTTGTTCCGGCGCAGGAGGCCGGCCTGCGGTCGTGCCTGTCAGAGCCGGTCTTTTGCTCCAACGGAGAACTGCTGGGCACTTTTGCCATTTACCAGCGCACGGTGGCCACCTACGGTAAAGAGCAAATCCGCCTGGTTCAGCAGGCGGCCATTTTTGCCTCAATCGCAATGGAGCGGAGCAAAAATGCCCAGGAACGGGAACAGCTGGAACAGCTATTGAGCCAGTCGCAGAAAATGGAGGCGATCGGGCATCTGGCCGGCGGGGTGGCCCATGATTTCAATAATCTGCTGACACCGATCATCATCTATTCGGATATGCTTAAGCGCTCTTTGCCGGAAGATGAAAAGCTGCATTCCAAGATTGACGGTATCATCAAGGCTTCCCATAAGGCACGGGATCTGACTCAGCAGCTGTTGAGCTTTGGTCGCAAGCAGGTCATGCAGATGCAGGTGCAAAATCTGAACGAAATTATTACATCATTTTTCTCGATCCTGCGTCGTACGTTAAGAGAAAATATCGACATTAAGCTGCAACTGGCCGAACAACCGGCAATGGTTAGTGCAGACCGGTCCAAAATCGAACAGGTGCTTCTCAATCTGGCAATCAACGCTCAGGATGCCACTGAAGGGAATGGAGCTATTTCACTGGAAACCGGGCAGGTGTTGATCGATGATGAATATGCCCGCCTGCATCCGGGCATGAAAACAGGCTACTTTGTCCTGATGTCGTTTCGTGACAATGGCAGTGGCATGAATGACGAGACCATGCGTCATATTTTCGAACCATTCTTTACGACCAAGCAGGTCGGTCACGGAACCGGCCTCGGTCTTGCAAACGTTTATGGTATTGTAAAACAACACAATGCATATATTTCAGCCCTGAGCAAGCCCGGAAACGGTACGACTTTCAATATCTACTTTCCTCTGTCAAGCGATCAGCCGAACTATGTCGAACAGAAAAAAAATCTGCTCAATAAGAAACATGGCGGAGGTGGGACGATCCTGCTGGTCGAAGATAACGAAATGGTTCGTGTCATGGCACGCGATCTGCTTGAAAGTCACGGATATACAGTAATTGTCGCTGATCACCCTGAAAAAGCTTTGGAAATTGTTCGACATTCAGCCGCAGAAATAGACCTTGTCATAACCGATGTCGTTATGCCCGGCATGAACGGTAAACAGCTTTTTGAACAAATCACCACTGACTATCCCAGGATAAATAAAGTGCTCTACATGTCGGGCTACTCTAATAATATCATTGTCACAAACGGTGTCCTGGAAGAAGGTTTGCACTTTTTACAGAAACCATTTACAGATGAAAGCTTGATGTCAAAGATCCAGGATTTGATGAATCCCGAACAGTAACAGGAACTATTCTCATGGAGTGTCCTGCGCTGAAACGGGACGTGAAAAGATTGTTGCCGGTCAGTTAAGCATGAAAGTTTATCGGGTCATGGAGTAGTTATGGACGTGAATTTATTTGTTGGTCTTGTAAATAATGCTGCACTGCTACTGTCGCTCGGCTTGATTTACGATATGCTTTACCGTGACAAACAGGGGAAACTGCCGATCGTGAGCCAGATAGTTTCAGGGTTTATGATCGGAATTATGGCCGTCGTTCTGATGTCCACTCCGGTCAAATGGGACGCCGGAATTTTTTTTGACACCCGGACAATTCTCATTGGATTGACAGGACTTTTTTTTGGCACCATTCCTACGCTCGTAGTCATGACACTCGCTGGCGCATATAGGCTTAATCTTGGTGGTGGCGGCGTGTACATGGGGGTAGCCACCATCATCAGTTCGGGTTTGGTCGGTCTGGCCTGGCGGCATTACCGCTTCAGCAGATTGAAGGAGTTAACCTTTTCCGAATTGTACCTGTTTGGCGGTGCTGTTCATGTCACTATGCTGCTGTGCACAGTTCTACTGCCACAGGGAGTTATCCTGAAAGCCTTTGGTAACCTGGCTCTGCCTGTTATCATCATCTACCCGGTCTGTACCGCGCTATTAGGTAAACTGCTCGCAGGTCGACGAAAAAAACATCTTCTGGAGGAGGAACTTCGGGAGAGTGCGGAGCGGCTTGATCAACTTGCCAATCAGAGCCGTACCATAACGTGGGAGGTTGATTCAACCGGTTTGTATACTTACGTAAGTCCGGTGGCAGAATCTGTCTTCGGATATAGACCGGATGAAATGGTCGGCAAGATGCATTTTTATGATCTTCATCCCGAAGAGGGTCGTGCTGCCTTCATGAACGCCGCAATTGCGATCCTGAAGGATAAAATTGAATTTAAAGACATGGTGAATTCAGTACAGGCAAAGGATGGCGGGATCGTCTGGGTGAGCTCCAACGGCTTGCCGATCCTGTCAGATGATGGTTTTCTTGATGGTTATCGCGGGACCGACAAAGATATTTCGGAACTAAGATATGTAGAAGAGCGTTTACTTGAGAATGAGGAAATGTACCGGACGTTATTTGAGTCTTCAATAGACTCGCTTTCAATAATTGATCCTGATACGGGTAAGTTTATTGATTGCAACAAGTCAGCAGTCATCCTTCATGATACCGGCTCAAGAGAAAATTTTATCGGGACGACACCGTATGATTTGTCGCCCCGGTATCAACTTGATGGTGAATTATCCTCAAAACTTGCCTTGGAACATATTCACCGGACACTATCCGAGGGAGCCACTACTTTTGAGTGGACCCATTGCAAGTCCGACGGGACCTGTTTTCCTGCTCTGGTTTCACTATGCCCGATCATGCTGAAGGGGAAAAAACATGTGATGGCAATTGTCAGGGATTTTACCGAGCGCAAACGAATCGAAACTGAATTGCTGGAGGCTAAGAAAATTGCAGATCAGGCCAACCGCGCCAAGAGTGAGTTCCTTGCCAACATGAGTCACGAGATTCGTACTCCCATGCATGCCATTACCGGTATTTCATACCTGGCGCTGAAAACTGATCTGGACCCTCGTCAGCGGGATTATGTGATCAAAATACGCCACGCTGCAGAATCCCTGCTCGGCATCATCGACGACATACTTGATTTTTCAAAGATAGAAGCCGGTAGGCTGGATTTTGAATTGATAGATTTCAGTTTGTCTGATGTTTTTGAAAAAGTTGGCGATCAGCTGTCCCATACTTCAGAAGAAAAAGGGAATCAGGTGATGTTTTCAATTTCATCGGAGATTCCGCCCGTACTGGTTGGCGATCCTCTTCGACTGGCACAGATTCTGACCAACCTGGCCAGTAATGCCGTAAAATTCACAGAGCGCGGAGATGTAGCCGTTTCTGTTGAACCGGTCTCTCCGATTGAGCAGGATACTGTTACTCTAGGTTTCAAGGTTACCGACACCGGTATTGGCATGGATAATGAGCAGCTTGAGAGAATATTTGCCCCTTTTGTTCAGGCGGATAGTTCTACCACCCGCAAATACGGTGGTACCGGACTGGGTTTGAGTATTGTCAAGAGTCTGGTCGAGATGATGGGTGGTTCTCTGCAGGTTGAGTCGGAACCGGGGGTGGGGAGTTGCTTCACGTTCACTGTCAGTTTGGGGGTGTCTGATGATTGTGCTCATTCATCAAATATGGTTGAATCGCAGATTGGGATGGATCTGACCGGAGCACGAATTCTGATGGTGGAGGATAACGGCATCAACCAGCAGATTCTATTTGAACTGTTGAAACAAGTTGGTGTGATACCGGAATTGGCCTGTAATGGTCAGGAAGCGGTAGGGTTGGTGGCTTCATCAGCACCTTTTGACGCCGTTTTGATGGACCTCCAGATGCCGGTGATGGACGGCTATGAGGCGACTCGTCTGATCAGACAGATAAAATCTGCCGAAGAACTCCCCATTATTGCAATTACAGCCCATGCCATGGCAAAGGATCTGGAACATTGTCTGGCTTCCGGCATGAACGGGTATGTTTCAAAGCCGATCAACCCCGATGATTTGTATGCTGTACTTGTCCAATGGGTAAAGTTAAAGAAAAGTACGGAAGCTCTGCCCATGCATTCCAATAAACACCGGGATACCAGGTTTTCCGCAGAACTGCCAGGCATCGACCTGAAGAAGGTGCTGGCAAGGCTCAGCGGAAACAGATTGCTGCTGCGGACCATCCTGATTGATTTCCGTCTCCAAAATTTGTTGACAGTGGCCAACATCAGGCATTCAGTGCGGGATAAAAACCTCGATCAGACCCTCTTTCTGGTGCACGCTCTCAAGGGAGTAACAGGTAATATCGGGGCTGAAGCCCTTGCCGCCACAGTTTTCGAATTTGAAGATGCAGTCAAAAATGAGAAAGAATCGCTACTTGCTGATTTGCTCGATAAGATGGAACTGCAAATGTCCGAGGTGTTTGAAGCGGCTTTGATCGCTGAAAAATCTGACACAGGGCAAATGACGGCTGGACAATTAAAGGTTATAGAATCTCTTGATAAGGATGCACTTGTACGCGATGTATGTGGATTACATAAGTTACTCAGTCTGAACAGATTTTCTGCTGCCGACAAGTTCAGTCAGTTGAAACCGTATTTACCCGAAACTCAAGAACGCGATATGCTGGAGGAGCAAATAGCCGGTTTTGACTTCAGAAATGCCAGGGACACAATCAAGCAACTGGCAGAATCAATTGGTGTTACCATTGAGCCGCGACAATGACTGAGATTCAACGGAAACAGTTCGTTAACAAGCTGAATAACTGATGAAATTTCTAACACAGGAAACCGGAACATGACCAATAAGAAACAAACCATACTGATTGTGGATGATCAACCGACCAATATTCATATTCTTGCCGAAGCACTGCAGCCCGAATATGAAATCACTGTTGCAACCAGCGGTTCCATTGCACTGGAACTTTGCCAACAGGTCGATAAGCCTGACCTAATCCTTCTGGATGTGATTATGCCCGGTATTGATGGATATGAGGTGTGCCGTCGCCTCAAGGGCGATGAAAAGACAAAACATATTCCTGTTATTTTTGTAACATCGCTGGCCGAATCGGCCGAAGAGGAAGTTGGTTTGAATCTGGGGGCGGTCGATTATATTTCCAAGCCATATCATCTGCCAATCATCCTGGCCAGGGTACGCAATCATTTGAACATGAAACGTAAAACAGATCTTCTTGAAAGCCTGGTTTCGCTGGATGGCCTGACAGGAATTCCCAACCGGCGTAGATTTGATGAAATGCTGGATAAGGAGTGGAGACGGGCAACCAGGAGCGGCGGAGCTCTCTCGTTGGTAATGGTTGATATTGATTGTTTTAAACAGTTCAACGATAACTATGGTCATGGTGCGGGAGACGACTGCTTAACAAAGGTAGCGACATGCCTTTCATCGTGCGTCAGTAGACCGGATGACCTGGTCGCCAGGTATGGTGGAGAGGAATTCGTTGCGTTGCTGCCAGTGACTGAATCGACAGGAGTACGCACGATTGCCGAGCGCCTGGTCTCTGATGTTGCAGCTTTGTCCATACCGCACCTGTATTCCAGCGTGGCCGATTATTTGACGATCAGCGCCGGGTGTGCCACAATTTTGCCGGCTCAGGGCGTTTCGCCGGCGATCCTCTTACAGTCAGCAGATGTCATGTTGTATAAGGCAAAACACGAAGGCCGCGGTCGGATGTGTTATGTGGAAATGGACTCAAGTGTAGCCGAAACGGTTTGTGAAAAGTAACTGTCCGGGAAGATTCGAAGCCGTCATTCCTGAACAGGATTCCATAGATGTTTTTACAGCCCGCTGGAAATTACCCTGTTTCTTCCCGATGAAAGTCCTTCAAATCTGAAATGTCCCAGGTAAGTACCGCCTTTGTACAACCCGGTTTCTCCCGCTGGTAAATATTGGGTGCTGTTGTTGCTGAGCCGTCCCGAAAACTGGTTATAGATGCCGGTACCGTAGTTTTCTTCCGAAATCGGAAGCTGGAAAACCATCAATCGGGTTTTGTTGCCGGGTTGTGCGGGGACAGTTGTCGCCGTGTCCGCTTCCGCAAGGGAACCGCTTGAAACTCGCTGCAGATAGCCGTTGTAGTTTGCTTTCAGCTTTGCCGAAAGTTGCAGTTGAGCGCTGCTTGAACCGGATAGATGCAGATCATAGATCGGCTGCCAGCCGGTTTCCGAAGTAGCGTAACGCACTGTCAGTTTACCGCGGAGCGGCGAGACTCTGATGCGTGCCGTGCTTTCTCCGCTTTTGCTGTTTCTTTTGATTGCGGCAATGCGGCTGTCAACCTTTTTGATCTCATGTTCGGTTTTGCGTCGGGCCGTGTAAACCGCTTCAAGCTGGGCAATCGCGAAGTCGGTACCCTGACGAATGGCCTGCATCGGGTCCGGATTTGCCTTGGTTTTGCGGGGCGCCTTACCGCTTTGAGATTTGGCAGCCGCCTTGAAAATCTGTTCCCGAGTGGCCAGGGCCTGCAAACGGTCTTCCAGTCGCTGGCGCTGCTCAGCCAATGACTCAAGTTCTTTACCGCTTTTGCCATCCTGGCGGGCTGCATTGACCTCTACCCCCAGAATGTTAGTGCCGGGCGCCGGAGTCACTTTCAAGGTTCCTTCCAAAAGACCCGGTTCAATCGGTACCTCCGCGACCCCTTTTACTGCTGCCGCTTGCCGTTCGAAAACGGTACCGTCCCGGTAGAAAGTGACACTGCTGCCGGCCTGTGAAGTTGAAACGCTAGCAACCAGTACCAGTAAACCGATCATTATTTCCACTTGCATAACTTCCCCCTGTCATGAAGAATTGTTGTTATTGTGCGGCACTGTTGCGAATGATTGTGGTTGCGGCTATACTCTCACAAATTCTTTTGAAAGGCGGTTGTTATGGAATTTGAAGAAGAAGTAACTGTCAAAGACATAATCAATTTTTATATAAAAATCAATGATGCATCCAAGGCTAAAAGAGAAATCGCCCAGTTGTCTGCTAAGGACAAGTCCAGTGCTTTCGAGGTTATTGTGACTTCTTCTGCAGCCCGCGATTTCAGGATCGAAATTGCCCGTTATTTTATCTACGATCTGGATGCCAGGGTTCGCAAAAAAGCGGAACATATTATGGAAGATCTCGTGCCGGGTTGGGTAACAGATCCGGGTGAAAGTATTCTGAAACTTCTGAAGTCAGCCGATGGCAAGGGGGCTGCCGGACGTAACTCCGCAGTCAAGTTCCTGTTTGGAATTGTAGACAGCACAAGTCTGCGTGACACCTTCATGACCCTGCTCAACAGTCGTAACCAATCTCTGATGATTGAGATTATTACGATACTGGAAGATTATATCGACAATTCACGAGATGAACAGGAACAGGTCAGGATCTTTGACGCCTGTCTGGAAATTGTTGTTTCCGACGATGCTGACAACAATATCAAGCATCATGCTTCCAATCTGTTGAGTGTATTTTTCAAGAAGGTGATTTCCACCGAACTGGGTGCGACCCTGAAACGCAAGTATATTGAAAAACAGGTCGAAAAGGCTGAGGCTGTCTACCGTTATCTCTGCAGCGGGGCATCGGGTTTGAACACCGCCTATTTGTCCGATTTGCTGCGTCCCTTGAATGATGGAGGCAACGGTTACCAGACCAAAATTCTGGGATACTTCAAGATGATTCTTGAAAAAGCCAAAAGAGCAGAAGAGGCCGATACCGTTCTGGATATCTATCCCGACTACTGGAACCAGGATGAACTGCCCAAGGAGGAGAAGATCGGTTTGATCTGCAGCCGGATTCTTCGCTCAGTCAATGAATTGTGGGAGATGACTGCTGACGAGGAAGTACGAAGGCTGATTGTCCAGATCCGCTTTGGTGAGTATGCCAATAAACGTGAGCTTCTGGATCAGATCCGAAATAAAACTGAAAAGGACGAATTGAGCAGTTCAGCAATGGAAAAAATGTCACTGATGTTGCAGTGCTTTTTGCAGCCTGATCAGGAAGACGTTCTGAAACTGCAGGCCTCCCAACTGCTGCTTTTTAAAGTTTGCGATCCGGCCAGCAGGCTGGCTGCGTTGCGTTATCTGGCATCGTACCTGGAGAATAAAAACCTGAACTATGCCGAAAAAGGGAGCATTGTAACTGTCGTGGATGCTCTGCTGGCTGAGAAACAGTTGGGAGGACCGGTGCGGGAAAAGACACTGTATCTGCTGTTTATCGCTGACCCGTCACGTTTTAAGGACGAAGAACCGTTGAAGGCGGTACTTGGTTATCTGCGTGGCTTTGCCGAAGGTAAGGGCTTTGAGTCTGTAAATGCACAAAACCGGATACTGCAGTCTTTAAGTGAACTGACTTGTATGCCGCACGTAAGTGAAAAGCTGAAAAAGGCTGCCCAGTATCTGGAGTTCAAGATCCGCAACCCCAAAGAAAGCCTGTCTTGGGAGTCACTCTCGGATAAGTGAGTTGGTAATTCTGCCACCCCCCAGCACTTCGTCCCCAGAGTAGAAAACCAGTGCCTGTCCGGGCGTAACAGACTTCTGCGGTTCGTCGAAGCGGACTTCACAGCCGTTGCTGGAGTTCAGGCGCACCGTGCAACCAACCGGTTGGTGTCGATAGCGGATCTTGCAGTGGCCTGCAAACTCTTCTGCTTGCGGTTTTATAATCCAACTGACGTTTTCCGCTCTCAGGCCCGCTGCAAAAACATTGGGCTGTTCTCCCACAAACACCACATTCCGCTCCGTGTCGATAGACGTCACATACAGCGGTTCTCTCCAGGCGATGCCCATCCCCTTGCGCTGACCGATCGTATAACGGTGGGTGCCCTGGTGCCGGCCGACAATCTGTCCGTCCACGTGAATGATGTCGCCCGGTACTCCGACCAGCGCTCCGCTGCCTTCAAGAAATGCGACATAATCATCATTGGGTATGAAGCAGATTTCCTGGCTGTCGCTCTTCTCTGCCACCGGCAGGCCGAATTCGCGTGCCAAGCGGCGGACTTCGTCCTTGCTCTCGATCTCCCCCAGCGGAAAGACCACCTGCTGCAGTTGCTGCTGTATGAGGGTGTAAAGGAAGTAGGATTGATCCTTGCGGATATTGCGGGCTGTGCGCAGGTGGCAGGTGCCGTCCGGATCGACCGTTTTCCTGACGTAATGACCGGTGGCCATCAGATCGGCGCCCAACTCCCGGGCCTTGTCCAGCAGTAATCCGAATTTTATATGGCGGTTGCAACGTACGCATGGGTTGGGGGTATGTCCGCTGCGGTATTCATCTATGAAGTCCCCGATGATCAATTTGCTGAAATCCGGTTCAAAATCTGCTACATGGTGGGGAATGCCCAGGTGCTCTGCTACTACTGAGGCATCATGCGCTGCCGACCCTTCTCCGCTGGTGCGAGGCTCAAACAGGCGCATCGTGATGCCGATAATTTCGTGTCCCTGTTGTTTCAAAAGGGCGGCAGTTACGGAAGAATCGACCCCGCCGCTCATGGCGACCGCTATTTTGCTCATTGATCTTCTCCCAGAATGATCCGTACGGCCTGGTTGGCCTGGTGGTGCGCTGCAATGCCGACCCTGGGCGCCATCAGGCCGCTGCCAGGCTTGGCTTCTGAAACGTTGTCACCCACCAGATAAAACCGCTGCGATACCTTGCGTGTCGAAATGGTGTTGTTGGGGCCGTAGCCCGCCAGTCCGGAAGCGGCCACAACCGTTGCCTGCGGCAGTGCCGACAGTACGGTATTCACCAGCATGGCCTTCATGTCGGCCCGGTCGAAGGCTTCCACCACAACCTGACATGGTGCGAAAATATTCGGGATGTTGTCTGGTGTCAGCAGGACAGGGTGGGATTCGACATTCACATACGGATTGATCCTTCCCAGATTATCGGCCAACGCCGCCACCTTGAAATAACCGATCTGGTCGACGAAATACTGCTGCCGATTCAGGTTGGAAGGTTCCACCACGTCAAAGTCGGCGATGATCAGCCGGCCAATTCCGATCCTGGCAAGTGCCACCGCCACCGCCGAACCGAGTCCGCCAACACCGGCAATCCCGACGCAAGCCTGCTTCAGACTGTCGTGAACCCCGGGAGTGTGGCGGGATGCCATCAGAGCCTCCAGCTCATTCTGGCCCGGCACCTGGCCGCGACGTATCAGGAAGACTTCGTCCAGCTCTTTTAACGGTGTATCTCCATGAGCCGGAAAACCGTTCAGAATCAGAACATCGGCGCCGGGCAAATATTCTTCCGCCAGTTTTGACAGAGTTATTGAGTGAGAGGCTTCAGTCCATTTTTCGTTGATGCGGATCTTCATCTTGGGGTGATGTACCTTTTTACAATGGAAATAGACTGTATAAGATCAAAATTAAAACATATTTCAACGAGGCATATTGAGGTATTTCAGACCCGAAATCAAGGCGTATCAGGAAATCAGCCCATGGCCTGCTGGAGGTCGGCGATCAGATCATCCGGGTCTTCCAGGCCGACCGAGAGTCGTACCAGTGTATCCGTGATCCCCTTGCGCTCCCGCTCTTTTTTCGGCACCGAGGCGTGGGACATCTTGGCCGGGTAGGAGATGATACTCTCGACCCCACCCAGGCTGACGGCGAAGGCTGCCAGATGCGAACCCTCCAGCAGCCGTTTGGTGGTTTCATACGAATCCAGCTCGAAGGAAAAAACAGCGCCCGGTCCATCGGCCTGGCCTGCATGGATCGTATGACCGGGATGCTCCGGCAGGCCGGGATAATGAACGGCGGTGACACGTTTGTGCGTTTTCAGCCATTCGACGATTTTCAGGGTATTCTGCTGGCTTTGATCCATCCTGACCTTGAGAGTCTTGACACCCCGCAGGGTCAGGAATGAATCCTGCGGTCCCAGGCCGGTGCCGAAAGCGTTCTGGATGTAGCGGATACGCTGTCCCAGTTCCTTGTCCTTGACGACGGCAAAGCCGCACAGAACGTCGCTGTGACCGTTGATGAACTTGGTGCCGCTGTGCAGGACAATGTCGCAGTCCAGTTCCAGCGGACGCTGCAGATAAGGGGTCATGAAGGTGTTGTCCACCAGCGTGATAATACCGTGGCGCCGGGCGATCTCAGCTGCTCCGCGCAGGTCGGTGACCTTCATCAGCGGATTGGAGGGGGTCTCAAGATAGATGCCCTTGGTTTCCGGCAGAATTGCGGCTTCGATGGCAGGCAGGTCGGTCGCGTCCACAAAGGTGGAACTGATACCCATCCGGCTGAAGATGGTGGAAAGCACCCGGTAGGCCCCTCCGTAGACGTCGTCGCAGACCACCAGATGATCGCCGGGGGAAAAGATCATCAATGTGGTGGATATGGCCGCCATGCCTGAGGCAAAGGCCAGACACAGGGTGCCACCTTCCAATGCGGCGATTGAATCCTGTAGGGCTTCGCGAGTCGGGTTATCGCCGCGGGCGTAGTCATATTTGCTGAAATGGTCAACCGAAGTCTGGCGGTAGGTGGAAATCTGGTAGATCGGTACTCCCAGAGCTCCGGTCTGCTGGTCAACGGTCGGGCCGCCATGGATC
>JBBQCH010000040.1:0-20524 GCA_038318485.1 Geobacterales bacterium | reverse complement strand
GGTCAGTTATCGTCTGCCGGTTGCCTTTGACGGTGAACGGCCATTGCGTGCGTTCATGGGATGGGACGGCATTATCCTGTTTGACAAGTACGTTGATGTCCCGGCTATGACAGCCGAGTATATGAAACGTGTCCAGACCCTGTATTGCTGCGGCAGATGCACGCCGGGCAAAAAAGGCACCAAGGTGCTGATGGATCTGTTTCAGAATGTGCTGGAGCGAAAGGCGAGCGAGGCTGATCTGGATATGGTCGGTGATCTGGCCGAATTGCTGAAAAACTGTAGATGCACCCTTTGCCAGAGTGCCACCGTGCCGGTCTTTGACGCGGTCAAGCATTATCGCGCAGATTTTCTGGCTTATATCAACAGCGCTTGCGGACCGAATACTGAAGCAGCCAGGTTTATCCATAAAATCACCGCTCCCTGCATGGACAAATGTCCGTCTCACATAGATATTCCACAATATATCGAAGAGATCCGTAACTATCAGTATGGCGAAGCATTGGCGACGATTCGCGAGAATATGCCGCTGCCATCTGTCTGCGGCCGGGTTTGCCCGCATCCTTGCGAAACTGCCTGTCGCCGCAAAAATGTCGATGACGCCATTAACATCATGGTGCTCAAGCGTACCGCTTCTGACTATGAGCGCATGCACAATTTGCAGCCGCCGATGGTGCCAAAAGCCAAAAAGAACAAGTCCGTTGCAATTGTCGGCGCTGGTCCGGCCGGTTTGGCAGCCGCTTATTACCTGGCGCTTGAAGGCTATCAGTGCACGATTTATGAGGCGCTGCCAGAAGGCTTCGGCGGCGGCATGATTGCGGTTGGCATCCCGGCCTACCGTATGCCGCGCACAATCCTGCAGCGCGACATCGACATCATCCAGTCGCTGGGTGTCGAGATAATCTACGATTGCCGGGTAGGCAAAGACATTTCTCTGCCGGAGCTGAAGCAGAAATACAATGCAGTTTTCCTGGCTCCCGGTGCTCATCGTTCCAAGCCGATGGGTGTCGAGGGTGAGGACAAGGGTTACAAGGGCTTTCTTTCAGGCGGCATCGATTTCCTTCGTGAAGCCTACATGGGGCGCCCGACCGGCATGGGCAAAAAGGTCTGCGTGGTCGGCGGCGGCAACACCGCTATTGATTGCGTACGAGTGGCTCTGCGTGAAGGTGCCGAAGAATCGATCCTGCTGTATCGCCGCTCCCGCAAGGAGATGCCGGCCGATGTGTGGGAAGTTGACGGAGCGGACGAAGAAGGAGTCCGGTTTGAGTTTCAAGTCCTCCCGACCAAAATTATTGTCGATGACAAGGAACAGGTCATCGGGGTCGAGTGCGTTCGCATGGCGATGGGTGAACCGGATGCCTCCGGCCGCCGCCGCCCGGAACCGGTGGCCGGCAGTGAATTTATTGTCGAGTGCGATACGGTCATACCGGCTATCGGTCAGGACCCGGATCTGAACTTTATTCCGCCCGATATGGGGATCGATATTACCAAGTGGAATACCGTAGTTACCAAGTATCTGCCGCTTAAGGATGCCGCCGGAAAAGATTTGAAAGACGGTATGGGCAATATGCTTTCCCGCTCGCTTATAACTGATTGCGACGGCGTATTTGCCGGGGGCGATGCTGAAATCGGGCCGTTGACGGTTGTGGCCTGCGTTGGTAATGCCCACCGTGCCGCACTGGTCATCCAGCGTTGGCTGGAAGAGGGTAAGGCCTATCTTAGCGAGCAGGATATTTTTGACGACCTGCTGACTTATCTGGGTGTCTATGACAAAAATGAGAAGGTAGCCTGGCTGGATTCCTGTGAACGTGCCGGTCAGAAAGAAATTCATGGCCGCGAGCGGGCTTCAAAGGGGAATTACCGCGAAGTCGAACTGGGTTTCAGTGACAGTACTGCGCAGGTCGAAGCCGAACGCTGCCTGCGATGTTACCGAATGGCCATGGTGGCGGTGTAGTCTGGTGAAGGTAGCTGGTTTTGCCTTTGAATAATAAAAAAACGATGTGGTAATGGAGATATAACGGCATGGCACATACAGAGTCCTGCGAGAAAAAAACAGCAACAGTGACAATCGACGGAAAACAGGTGACTGTACCAGCCGGTACCACCATCCTGAGTGCTGCAATGAAGTTGGGAATCGAGATTCCGACCCTCTGCTGGCTTGAAAAAGTCTCTGTCACCGGCGACTGCCGTATCTGCGTGGTTGAGGTCGAGGGTGTAGAGCGACCGATGACCGCCTGCAACACACCGGTCAAGGACGGTATCAACGTTACAACCTCCACTCCGGCATTGGAGCAGATTCGAAAAAACACTCTGGAGCTGATGCTGGTCAATCATCCGCTGGACTGTCCGGTCTGTGACGCCGGTGGTGAATGTGACCTTCAGGACAGCTGTTACAGTTTGCAGGTTGACAAGAATAAATTTGGCGCCGCACTAGAGCGTCTGCCGATTCGGTATGACTGGAAACTGTTGGAAAGTGATCCGAACCGCTGCATTCTCTGCGAAAAATGTGTCAAGGTCTGCCGCGAAATTGTCGGAAGGGAAGCAATTGAAATTGTTGATCGCGGAGACCGCACCATTATCGACACGGTCAGCCGCGAACCGCTGGATTGCGATTTCTGCGGTAATTGCATCGAAGCCTGTCCGACCGGCACCTTGATCAGCAAGCCGTTCAAGTTCCGTGGTCGTCCCTGGGCATTTGAGGTGACTCCCGGGGTTTGCGCTTTCTGTTCTTCGGGCTGCCAGATTGAATATCACGCCAAAGATGGGCGCATTGAGCGTGTAACCAGCTCCGACGATACATATAATCATGGTAACCTGTGTGTCAACGGTCGTTTCGGTTATGCCGCTTTTAATTCTCAAGGTCGTTTTACCTCGCCGATGATGAGGGACGGCAGCAGTGAACAGAGAAAAGCTACCTGGGATCAGGCGCTTGGCGGTGCTGCCGCCAGACTCAAGGAGATTGCCGCCGCTTCCGGCGGCAGTGCAGTTGCCGGTATCGGTTCTCCGCGCGTCACCAACGAAGAAAATTACCTGTTCCAGAAGTTTTTCCGGGGAGCGTTGGGCAGCAACAACATCGATTCCGAGGCCCGTCTCGGTTATCTGCCTTCCCAGGTCCTGCAGTGGGAACTGCTGGGTTACAGCGGCGGCACCTTCGATCTGAATACGATTGAGCAGGCGAGTTCAATTGTAGTGATCGGAGCCGATCTTAAGCCCGAGTCGGCCGGATTTGCCTATCGCGTTATTAAGGCTGTCAATAAAAATGACGCCAGGCTTGTACTGGTCAACAGTCGTGGAACCTCGCTGAACAAGTATGCCAACGCCTTTTTGCAATGCCGTCCGGGCAGTGAAGCCTGGCTGGTGGCCGGCCTCAACAAGGTTATCCTGGCAGAGGGACTGGAACGCAAATCCGTAACAGATGCAGAGGGACTGGACAGCCTGAAATCATCGCTTGAGGCGATGACATTCGAGCGCATTTCAGAAGTAACCGGAGTGTCAGAAGCTCAACTGCGCGAGGCAGCCGTCCTGATCGGAAATGATGGGAAAACAGCTGTGCTGTACGGCTCTGATGTCATCAGTTCTGCTGATATGAAAAATGCCGTAACCGCTTCGATAAACCTGGCACTGCTGACCGGTGCTACCGGCGTTAATGGCGCCGGAATTTACCCGCTGGCAGAAAAGAACAATACTCAGGGGATGCTGGACATGGGAATCTGTCCTGAATATCTGCCCGGTTACCACCCCTACGAGCACGCTGCCGCCAAGTTTGGCACAGCCTGGAATTGCACTGTCCCCACCACGCCTGGAAAAAACCTGTTTCAGATTATAGAAGCTATTGAAGCTGGACAAATCAAGGCGCTTTTCGTGATGGGCAGCGACCTTGTTCATATACTTCCTGATCGCAACCGGACCCTGAAAGCTCTCCAAAAACTTGAACTGCTTGTGGTTCAGGATCTATTTCTGACTGAAACCGCCCGTCTTGCTCATATCCTTTTGCCGGCTGCAACCGGAGCCGAGAAGGCCGGTTCGTTCACTTCGGCTGATAACCGGGTACAATGCTTCAATGCGGCTGCCAAGCCGGCCGGTGATTCGCGCACAGATGCCGAAATATTGATGAAGCTGCACTCACTGGTTGCGCCGGTGGTGGCTATGGCGCCGATGACGACTGATGCCCTGCATCATGAAATAACGGTACTGACCGGACTCTACAGTGAAACCTGCGATCATGACGGCTGCCGGATGGGACGCGTCAAGAACCGTACTGAAAAAGCTGTATTCGCTCCACTGTCACCGGTGGCATTGCCGCAGTTGCCAAGACCTTTCACACTTAAGATCGGTTCGCTGCAGCACCACAACGGCTCAATGACCACCTGGTCGGAGAATAATATGCTGGTGGCTGGAGAGGCTTATGTTGAAATCTCCGTAGCGGATGCTGCCTCACTGGGAGTTGCTGCCGGAGATATGCTGAAGTTGACGACTGACAGCGCCAGTGTTACCCTTAAGGCCCGCCCCACGGCCGGTCAGCAGCCTGGTGATTTGTTCGTGCCGTCCCATTTCAAGGATCCGCAGGTCAATCTCCTTTCTGGATCGGCTTTTACTCCTCAGGCTGTCACACTGGCTAAAGCCTGATCCTGATCTGATTAAATATCTGGATATGCAACCTGAAAAACGCCGCGATTTGCGGCGTTTTTTATTTGAAGCAAACATGCTATGCTTCAGCTCTGATATAATCTGAAAAATTTTTGAAATTGATGACAGAGTAATACTATGAAACTCGACTTTAATATCATCACTCCCGCACATAAATGACCCGTGCTCTCAGACAAAATCAACGCAACCGTCTGGCTGCCGAAATAAATCTCAATTCTTCCATTGTCAGCCACGGAGGTCAGCTTTCGATCTGCCTGGTTTCACCCAGTCGTTACCGTACCGGAATGAGCAGCCTCGGATTTCAGACCGTGTACGCTCTGCTGGCTGGTGCAGCTGATATAAAGTGTGAGCGGGCTTTTCTTCCGGAACGGGATGAACTTGACGAATACCGGCGTAGCGGGACAGCACTGCTTTCTCTGGAGTCACAGCGCCCCCTGGCCGATTTTGATGTGATTGCCTTTTCCACCTCGTTTGAGCCTGACTACCTGAACATCCCGGTCATCCTGAACCTGGCACGTCTGCCGCTTTATTCTGCCGAACGGACTGAATCCGATCCGTTGGTGCTTGCCGGAGGAGCCGCTTTCTTTATCAATCCAGAACCGGTGGCGGACTTTCTCGACGCAATCTGCATTGGAGAAGGGGAAGACCTCATTCCTCCGCTGGTTGCGGCTCTGTTGTCGCCGGATACGGTAGGACGACCTGGATTGATGGCCGCCATGGCCGCTATTCCAGGTATCTATATTCCCGCTTTGTATCATCCCCGCTACGACGGAGATGTACTGTTAAAATATGAAGCTGATGCCGGAGCTCCACTGCCGGTTACGCGGGTTTGTGCCTGTCTGGAACAACACCCGCCCTCTTCTTCGCAGATACTGACCGAAGATACCGAGTTTGGAGATATGTTTCTGGTCGAAGTCAGTAGGGGTTGCCCACGCGGCTGCCGTTTCTGCAGTTCCGGTTTTATCTACGGAGCTTTCCGCCAGCAGCCTTACGGGAATCTGGTCGCCCTGATAGATGAAGGGCTCTCCCATCGCAACAAAGTCGGTCTGGTCGGAGCGGCGGTATCGGACTATGTCGATATCGGTAGGCTTTGTCGCTATATCGTCGATAAAGGGGCCAAGGTTTCAGTTTCCTCGTTGCGTATTGACCGGATCGATGCTGAGATGCTGGAGGCGTTGCTGGCCAGCGGGCACAAAACAATATCGCTGGCGCCGGAAGGCGGCTCTCAGCGACTGCGCGACCTGATCCGGAAAAACCTCACGGAAACCCAAATTCTGGATGCCTGCGAGATGCTGGTTTCAAGGGATATTCTTAATTTGAAACTGTACTTTATAATTGGTCTGCCGACCGAAACCGACCAGGATCTGGATGAATTGGTGCGACTGGTTGAAGCTATTCGCAGCCGTGTTATTGAACGAGGCCGCATTAACAAACGTCTGGGCGAGATTACCCTGTCACTCAATCCATTTATCCCCAAGCCGTTCACGCCATTCCAGTGGTGCGGAATGGAACCGCTTTCTTCGCTGGAGCGCAAAGTCAAAATGCTGGAGAGTCGTTTGCGACCGCTGTCCAACGTCAAGTTCAAGATAGAAAGCCTGCGTGAATCCTATCTGCAGGCTCTACTGTCGCGAGGTGACCGGCGCCTGGCCCCGTTGCTGGCAGCCATGGCCGAAGGGGGCAACCTTAAGAAGGCGGCCAGGGTTTGCGGCATAGATACCGATCGCTATGTTCAGCGCACGATAACTGTTGATGAAATCTTGCCGTGGAGTGTGATTGGCACTTCCGGGACTGCAATGCTGCGCCGCGAATACGATCTGGCGCTGGCGGACGAAAGGGGAACAGCATGAAAACCTGTACAATGTGCGGTAAGGAGTACGATGCATCGGCCGTCCTTTCCGGTTATGCCGAGGCGGGAGAGTGGCTGGCCGGTGAAGTCTGGCAGGACTCCGGGGAATTGTGCCCGCTCTGCCTGGAAAACCGGGCCAGACTGGTGATGATGTACTGTTCCGAGTACAATACATAGCAGGTGGTTTCTGCCAAAAATGCGGGTTAAGCCGGTGTCTGAAGCTTGCCGGATAATGGTGGGATTTATAGATGTGCCGCATTATGTCATATATGCCTATGTCGAGAAAATACTCCGTTGAATATGACCTGTCACTGAAGATAACCGGGAGCGAGGTAATGCCCTGATGGATGTTATCACCACCCACATAAATGCCGATTTTGACTGCCTGGGGTCTATGGTTGCCGCTGCCCGACTCTACCCGGCTGCGTTGATTTCATTTCCTGGTTCTCAGGAAAAGGCCGTGCGTGATTTTATCAGGCGCCACCCGGATTATCTGCCTCCTCTTACCCGCGCCAAAGATATAAACCTGGCTGAAGTCAGCCGACTGATTATTGTGGATTGCCAGCACGCCTCACGCATAGGCCGCTTTGCAGAAATACTTGACAGTTCGGGTCTGGAAGTTCTTGTCTACGACCATCACCCGGTGACAAACGAAAGTATCCGGTCCAGTGGCGGTGTCCTGGCCGATTGCGGATCAGCCTCAACGTTGCTGGCCGGTTTGCTGATGAAGCTGGACGTGGCATTGACCTCGGAAGAGGCCACACTGATCATGCTCGGTATCCACGAGGACACCGGTCGGCTGCTCTTTACATCCACAACCCCCGAAGACTATCAAGCCGCCGCTTGGCTGTTGGGGCAGGGTGCACAGCTCAAAATAGTCGGTGAGGCGCTGACTCCTGAATTGAACAAGGCTCAGATGGGGCTTTTGAGGAAGCTGCTAACCACCCTCAGGACAACTTCAATCAACGGGATTGTTGTTTCAATAGCACATGCCTCCTGTGACTATTACATCGGGGATATTGCCTCTCTGGTTCATCTGATGCGGGATATGGAGAACCTGGATGCCCTGTTTGTAGTAGTTGCAATGGAAGCGCATGTTTACATAGTGGCTCGCAGCCATGTACCCGACGTAAATGTCGGGGAGATAATGAAGTTTTTTCATGGCGGCGGCCATGCCACGGCTGCCTCAGCTTCGGTTCATGACCAGTCGCTGCAGCAGGTACTGGAACGGCTTGAAGAAACCCTGATAATCTCAGTCCGTTCACAAGTGCTTGCATCAGATCTGATGTCAAAGCCGATCAAGACAATGCCGGACAGTGTTAGTATCTCCGAGGCGCGCGAGTTGCTGACCCGTTACAACTGCAATGCCATGCCGGTCATGACTGGTGAACGGATGGTCGGTATTGTCTCTCGCAAGATTGTCGAAAAGGCGCTGTATCATGGGCTGGGCGATTCGCCGGTGACCGATTTCATGCACACCGAGTACCTGGAGGCTTCTCCCGATACTCCCGTGACGGAGATCCAGGAATATATGGTAAGTGGCAATCGCCGTTTTGTGCCGGTATTCGAGGGTGGCCGCCTGGCCGGAGCGGTTACTCGCACTGATCTGCTGCGCCATATCTATGGCGGCCGCCCAGGTCAAAGAGAGCCGCTCTACGACCTCGAATCGCTGCAGGTCCCCACCCGCAGTCGCTCGGTGGCGGGTTTGCTCGGCAAGCGCCTTGACGAAGAAAGACGCCGGATCCTTCGGCAACTGGGTGCGGTGGGCGACGAATTGGGGCTGACGGTATATGCGGTAGGCGGCTTTGTTCGAGACCTTTTGCTTGGTATCGACAATCTGGATATTGATGTGACGGTCGAAGGTGACGGAATTTTCTTTGCCGAGTGTTTTGCCGAGCGCTATGAATGTCGAGTGCGCAGCCACAAGAAATTCGGCACGGCGGTACTGGTCTTTCCAGATGGCCGCAAGATCGATGTGGCTAGCACCAGGCTGGAATACTACGATTCCCCCGGGGCACTGCCGACCGTTGAGCGTTCTTCCCTCCGTCATGACCTGTACCGGCGTGACTTTACGATAAATACGCTGGCACTTTGTATTAATAATGAAAGCTTCGGCCGATTAACCGACCATTTCAGGGGGCAACAGGATATTCAGGAGCAGACCGTAAGGGTTCTGCACAACCTGTCGTTTGTGGAGGATCCCACCAGGGTTTTCCGGGCCATTCGCTTTGAGCAACGCCTGGGCTTCCATATTGCTCCGCATACCGAGAAACTTATTCGCAGCGCGGTCCGGATGCATCTGCTTGACAAGCTGGGGGGCGAACGACTTTTCAACGAGTTGGTGCAGATCTTGTGCGAGAAGGATCCGACGGCTGCCATTGGGCGGATGTCCTCATTGGGTCTGTTGCCGTTCATTCATCCTGCCTTGAAAATGGTGCCGGCCACGGAGCGGGTGTTGCGTGAAGCGGGGCAGATAATGGCCTGGTTTCGGCTGTTGTATCTGGATGATCCCTGTGAGCAGTGGCAGGTTTATCTGTTGGCGATGATGGATGGCCTCAAACAGGATGAATTTGCTGGCGCCTGCAAGCGTCTTTCGGTTCCGGGACGTTTTGCAGACCAACTGCACAGTCAGCGCTCCTTGGTGCACAAAACTCTGGATGCCATCAAGCGGCACCTGAAACATTCTTCAGAAGTTAGAAACAGCGAGATTTATGAATGGTTCGGTGTGTTTTCACTGGAAATGCTTCTGTATCTGGCGTCCAGGGCCAGTAGCGAGCAGGTTCGACGTTTTGTTTCGCTGTATCTGACTCGACTGAGGGAAATTGTTCCCCTGCTTGATGGCAATGATCTGCTTGGATTAGGGTTGCAGCCCGGTCCCGTATTCGGGATTGTCAAGAAAAGTCTGCAGCAGGCGAAACTGAATGGCGAGGTGGAAAGCCGGGAAGATGAGGCGGCACTGGTCTGCACATTTATTACGCGATTCAGCCAGACAGGTGTGTCTTAAATGCAACGGTATGATCGGTTTGGTAGCTCCAACCGCTAGTATTGTAAGAGACTTTCTTTATAAATAAGGTGCGTAATGTTTTGAAAACAAACGGTTTATTTTTATTACTGCTGGCATTTTGGTGGTTTTGGCCTGATTGTTGCTTGTGATTTAACGGTTTAGAAATAATATTTTGAGGGGTTAACATATATGAAACAACTGAAAGAAATGGTTGTCATGATGATCTGCTTGTCTTTCCTGTTATCAGCTTCGTCAGCCTACGCTGTTGACAGCACGCTTCGTGAAGTATTTGAGGATGCCTTCTATGGTGCCGGTATCGGAGCGCTGATTGGCGGAGCATTTATGGTCTTCACCAAAAAACCAGCCGATCATCTGGAAAATATCGGTTACGGCGCAGCGACTGGTGTGCTGGCCGGCACGGCCTTTGGTCTGGCGAAGTCGGCCCGTGCTCTGGCTGAAATCGATAATGGGAGAGTCAGGATCGCTGTCCCGACCATTATTCCTAATTTGGTGGAATCTCCCTCCACTCGTCAGACCACGGTCATGTGGCAAGCCAGTATTTTCAGGGGAACGTTTAACTGACTTGATGGTGCCTGACAAGCTTTAGGAAAGCCCGCTGCTGAAATGCTGCGGGCTTTTTTGTTTGCCTAGGAATAGGGACTGCGTTTATAACATGCTTCATATTTCATTAATCAAGGAGGTACTCATGTCGGAGTTTAAAAATGTTACAGTTGTTAAAAAAGCCAACATTTATTTTGGCGGTAACGTGGCAAGTCATACGGTGTTGTTTGCCGACGGCAGCAAAAAGACGCTGGGGATCATGCAGGTGGGAGAGTATGAGTTTTCCACCGGTGCGACAGAGGTGATGGAGATCCTGTCGGGTGAACTGGAATGGCAGATGAAGGGAGAGGCTGACTGGAAAAAGGTTGCTGGCGGTCAATCGTTTGATGTACCGGCCAAATCCACCTTTCTGATGAAGGTCGCAACCGTTTCGGACTACTGCTGCTCTTTTGTCGATTGACATACAGTTGAACAGATCAGACTCCAGTTCAGTTGTCGGCCGCTTTGCGCCGTCGCCTACCGGAGCTCTTCATACCGGTTCACTGGTGGCGGCGGTGGGCAGCTGGCTGCTCGCAAAATCCATTGGAGGGTGCTGGTTGCTGCGGATAGACGATCTTGACGCACCTCGCCAGGCTGTCGGAATGGTTGACGATATCATGAGGACACTGGAGACGTTTGGTCTTTTCTGGGATGGCGAAGTTTCCTGGCAGAGCCGGCACAAACAAGCCTATCTTCAAGCTTTCGAAAAACTGAACCAGCAGGAGTTGCTCTACCCCTGCGGCTGTTCCCGCAAGGAAATCGCCCAGGCCTCCTCTGCACCGCATCCCGACGATGATTGTCTGCCGTATCCAGGCACATGCCGCAATGGAATCAGGAATAATTCTGTCGTGAGATCCTGGCGGGTACGTGTTCCGAATGACGAGGTCTGTTTCGATGATCTTCGTCGAGGACGGATCTGCCAGAAACTTGGCGATCGCTGCGGCGATTTTGCCCTGCGGCGTGGGGATGGGGAGTTTGCCTATCAGTTGGCAGTGGTGGTGGATGATTTCATGACTGGGGTGACCCAGGTGGTGCGTGGAGATGACCTGCTTTCTTCGACACCCAGGCAGATATATCTGCAGCGTTTGCTGGGATTGCCACAACCGGATTACTGTCATCTGCCGCTGGTGACAGGAGCAGGGGGCGGCAAACTCAGTAAAAGGGAAAATCTTGTTTCATATCAGCTGGGGAACTGGATCGGCAGGGAAGGGGCACTGCTGCTGGTAGTGCTTCGATTTCTCGGCCAGTTACCGCCAGTTGAACTGGCCGGTGCCGGCTGTATGGATATTCTTGGATGGGCAATTGCCCACTTTGATGCTGCATTAATGCCTGCTCAGGGCGGATTGCTACAAGTTCAGTAGGGTTTTCAGGCTCACCAGTAATCGGTCCGGGAGGGCGAAACACCAGTTTGCCGACTCCAATCCGGTTTTGATATGGGTTGTTCGGGTAAGTGGTAAATGGGTTCAATGCATTGTTTGAGCCAATTATGAGGGTCGCGTCTCCCAGAAATTCCGCAGGGCGTGCTCGGCTTTCTGAAAATCCTCCAGATCGATTTCAGTTTCCGGAGTCCATGGCCGGTGTTTGTAATAAAGTTTGTCGTAATACTGTTCGACCAGCCCGCGTGCAACTCCCGGTATATCCCACTGTTCAAGCATCTCCTTCAGCTTGGCGTATTGTGGACCCCCCAGCTTCTTTTTGATACGCTCCAGTGCCTCCGCCATAGGTTCCCGGTATTCCGGATGGGCGTATTCCTCCGTCAAACGGGCGACGCGTGTATCGACTGATACATTGCACCAAACCTTGCAGCTTGCAGCCATGACGTTATAGAAACTGCCCGGCAGTGTTATGCGGCCAATGCGCTGACTTTCTCCTTCCAGAACAATTGGTTTGCCGGCTGAGGCCTGGCGCAGGGCGTCCCATAACAGCGTGTCAAAGCGTTTCTGGGCAGGTTGATCGCCAAGTCCGAGCGAGCCGAAGGCCGAACCACGGTGGCGTGCCAAACCCTCCAGATCGATAACGGTCCAGATGTCGCTATCAAGGCCATTGATAAAGGTTGTCTTACCGTTGCCGGTCATGCCGTGGATCACGATTAGCGGTGCCGGAGGGGCGAAATCCTCAAAATAGGATGTGACAGCGTTGCGAAAGGCTTTATATCCGCCCCGCAACTGTGCGACCGGGTATCCGCATGCTTCGATCAGGATGGCCATGGATAGGCTCCGCAGCCCGCCCCGCCAGCAATAAACCAGTATCGGTCTGCCGTCGGCATGGGCGGCCGCTTCCCTGGTCATATCGGAAAATCTGCCGCAGGTCAGTTCCATTCCGCGAATTCGCGCTTTATGGGAACCCTGCTGCTTATAAATTGTACCGATCTCTACCCGCTCTTCATTGGTCAAAATAGGGACATTGAATGAACCGGGCAGGTGGTCTTCTGCAAATTCGAGAGGAGTCCGGACGTCAATGATGCAGTGACTATCCAGCAACGAGGGTGTGAAGGCTACTTTTTCAGGCATAATAACGAGCTCTCCAAATTGAACATTATAGGCTACGCACACGTTTCCCGCAACTGAAACTCTTCGTGTTTACACCTTGATTATGCACTGTTTGCATGGTATTTATACCCACCACAGATAATGATTTCAAATGATTTGATGCTGAAACGTTATCCTGCAAAATACTACAGCCGAGGAGGGGAAAATGGAAAAGCAGAAGGTGCATTACAGCGAACTGGGACTGACCAACACCAAAGAAATGTTTGCCAAGGCGATGGCCGGTAAATATGCGATACCGGCTTATAACTTCAATAATCTGGAACAGCTCCAGGCAATCGTGACAGCATGCTGCGAAACTAATTCCCCGGTTATTATTCAGGTTTCCAAGGGCGCCCGCAGCTATGCCAACGAAACCATGCTTCGCTGTATGGCGATGGGAGCGGTACAGATGGCTCGCGAAGCCGGTTCTACCATTCCAATCTGTCTGCATCTTGATCATGGCGACACTTTTGAACTTTGCAAATCCTGTATCGACAGTGGCTTTTCCTCGGTTATGATCGATGGTTCGCATCTGCCATTCGAAGAAAACGTCGCACTAGCCAAAAAAGTTGCCGATTATGCCCACCAGTTTGACGTCACTGTGGAAGCCGAGCTGGGAGTTCTGGCCGGCATAGAGGACGAGGTCTCCGCCGAGCATTCGACCTATACCAAGCCGGAGGAAGTGGAAGACTTTGTCAAAAAAACCGGAGTTGATTCGCTGGCCATTTCGATAGGAACCAGCCACGGTGCCTACAAGTTCAAAGCCGGCCAGCCGGTTCCACCTCTTCGATTTGATATCCTGGATGAGTGTGAAAAACGTATTCCAGGTTTCCCGATTGTACTGCATGGTGCCTCCTCGGTAGTGCCGGAGTATGTCGCGCTGATCAATCAGTATGGTGGCAAACTGGAAGGTGCGGTCGGGATACCGGAAGAGCAGTTGCGTCAGGCAGCCGCCAGTGCGGTTTGCAAAATCAATATCGATTCCGATGGCCGGTTGGCGGTAACGGCAAAGATTCGGGAATACTTTGCCAAGGATCCCAAGGAATTTGATCCTCGCAAGTATCTGGGGGAAGCCCGCAAGGAGCTCATCAAACTTGTCAAACATAAGAATGAGGCAGTTCTTGGTTCGGCCGGCAAGGCGTAGCGATCTCGTGACGAATCAGGGAGATGCCTGGCTCCCTTTTACACCGATGCCAGTTTTCCTTCAGAGGGGGTTTGAATGAGTACCCGAAAGTTCTCTCGCGTGTATTTTAGAGTTGAAACCTCCGTCAAGGCGGCTGACCGTCAATTTGAGGCGTATGTGGAAAACCTCAGTATGACCGGAATGTTTCTGGTGACCAGTGAACGGTTGCCTCTGGGTGAAACGTTTGACATCACGATGAACCTTTCAGGTGCCTCCCCGGAAGTCGCTGTCAATTTCATCGGAAAAGTTTCCCGGATCGTAGAAAACGGCCTGGGCATTGTTTTAGAAAAGATCGATCTGGACTCATATGTACATCTGAAAAATATTGTTGCTTACAATATTGACGATGCCGAAAAAGTCAGGGAAGAGATCTGCCAATCAATAGACGAAAAACTGGCCGCAGACAGGTAGTCAAGGGGAGACAGCATGAAGTACAGCGGCACGAAAAAAAGAGCGACACTGTTTTCAATTGGCGGTTTTTTGCTGGGTGTGAATGCTCCCCTTGGCTGGATTGCCATCCGGTTACTGTTCTTTTATGACCCCAGGCAAAGTTTTTTTGGCCAGATGTTTTCGGATATAGTCAAGGATGCCGAACACTTTGCGATGTATAACTATATCGGAGCCGGCACAGCGGTTGTCATGTCGGTGCTGGGTTACATGATCGGCAAAAACGGCGATGATCTGCATGAGCGTGCGACCGAGTTGGATGTGCTTCATCATGAAGTGGCCGAGCAGAAGGCGTTGTTTGAAAACCGTTACAAGGTTCTGGACAATAATATAAAAAACTTCCACCAGATCAGCAGCAAAATTCAGACATCGCTTAATCTGGAGGAAATCCTGCAGTTGTGTGCCGAAGGACTTCACGAGGTTATGGGCTACGAACGGGTCAATATCATGATGGCTGACGGTGGCGAGAGTCTGCGCTTTGTGGCGGCGATCGGTACCGACGGGTTTGAGGCCAATACAGTTGAGTTGCCGATTGATCCAAGCATTGGTGTCATTTACAAATGTATCAAAGAACGCAAAGTTTTTCTGATCGATGACATGTCTCGCTGCCCGGCGGATTATCAGCTTCAGCGCCCCCATTGCAACCTGACTCCGCTTCGCTCAAAAAGTTTCATACTGTGTCCGATTGTTCTCAAGGGCGAGGCTATCGGTGTTTTTGGCATTGACAACAAAAACAGTCATCGTGCTCTGAACGACTCGGATGTTGATACAATCATGCTTTTTTCTGACCAGGTCGCATCGGCCATAACCCGCATAAACCTCCTGACATCGATTGATACGCTGACAACGGAGATGGAAAGTTCCTTCGCTTTTTTATTGGGAAGTCGGGAACAGTATTCACGTAACGTATCACACCTTAAGAGTGGGGTGGATTCGGTTGCCGACGGAACCACCATCATTGCTTCGGCTTCGGAAGGTGTTATGGCCGAGGTCGATCAGACCAGTTCTTCTGTAAATGAAATATCGGTTGCCATCGAGGAGGTTACCCAAAATCTGGATTATCTGGCGAGGATTGTTCACCAATCTGCCGCAGCGATGAAGCAGATTGACAGCACTATTGGCAATGTTGAACAAAACGCGGCTATTTCTCATGAGGTTTCGAGCCAGATGAAGTTGCAGGCCGACGAAAGCCAGATTGTAGTTGAGGAGACGATCGGAGCCTTGGATGAAATCCAGCATTCGGTCGGCATTTCGTATGATGCCATTCAACGTCTTGCTGAAAACAGTACCCGCATTGAAAATATAGTCAGTGTTATTAATGATATAACAAAACGTACAAACCTGCTGGCGTTGAATGCTTCCATTATCGCAGCTCAGGCTGGTGAGTATGGGAAAAGTTTCGGTGTCGTGGCGGATGAAATTCGTAATCTGTCGCTCCAGACCGGCCACTCGACCGGTGAGATCACTTCGATCATCGAAGAAATCATGAGTGAATCCAAAACAGCTGCCAATAACATTACGGCAACCAGAGATCTGGTCCTTCGAGGAGTCAAGCTGGGGCATACCACCGGTGAATCACTGAAGGCTATCTATGATCGTTCGGCCTGTTCGCTTGAAATGACCCAGCAGATCAAACAGGCTACGCAGGAACAGGTTGTCAGCGTACAGCTTGTCGCGCGTTCCATGGAAGACATCAGTTCCATGACATCGCAGATTTTCGCTGCATCCAGCGATCAGGCTAAAGCGACCAAGTCTATTGCCCGTTCCGTTGAAACCATCAAGGATATGACCCATGAGATGGTCAACTCGTCCTCGCGACAGATGGATGATGGCGTCATGATCCGCACGAATGTGGAGTTGGTAAGTGCGATGGTTGCCGAAATGTTTGACAATATGGAAAAACGACGAGCACAAAGCGCCGAAGTTGTCAAAGAGCTTGAGTCGATGAAAAATCTGACCTGTCAGATATAGAAGCATTGTCGTTGTTGCAATTGAATAACAAATATTATCAAATACATAAAGGTTATTGATACTGTATACACTATGTTGTGACGGCTACCCATTATGGGCGTCTATCAATAAGCAGCGGAAGGCAATACTACCGACCGCACGGATTCTATTGGCGAACCGGGACGGAAGGGATATAACCCTTCAGGGATGCATCTGGTATGTGCAGACCTGTCCGTTCAGATCGCCCCTTTCGGCGCTTTTAGTTTATTAAACGCTCACAGATTGAAGAAAGATATAAGGGACACAGAATGCGAAAAAAAATCACCATTCCGGAAATACTGCAGATGAAACTGGCCGGAAAGCGCATAACCATGCTGACTTCATACGATTTTCCATTTACCAGGCTGATTGACGGTGGCGGAATAGACGTTATTCTGGTGGGGGACTCAGTCGGCGTAGTATTTGCCGGTCACGACACAACTCTACCGGTGACAATGGATGAAATGCTCTACCATGTTAAAGCTGTGCGGCGTGCCGACCCGAGAGCGCTGGTGGTGGCCGACATGCCCTTTATGTCCTACCAGACCAGTATAGAGGATGCCTGCCGTAACTGTGGCAGGATGATCAAGGAAGGTGGCGCCGAGGCGGTCAAGGTTGAAGGGGGCAGCAATATGTCCCACGTTATTCGTGCCGTTTCTTCGATCGACATTCCGGTTATGGGTCACATCGGTTTGACACCGCAGTCGGTTCACCGCATGGGCGGCTACAAGGTTCAAGGTCGAAATGAAAGTGCCGAGCGGATCATGGATGATGCCCTTGCCGTTCAGCACGCCGGTGCTTTTGCCGTAGTGCTGGAGGGTATACCGGCCAAGCTGGCGGCAGAGATCTCTGCCGAACTGACAATTCCGACTATCGGCATCGGTGCCGGTCCGGCTTGTGACGGGCAGGTGCTGGTGATTCACGATATCCTGGGCTTGTGTGAAAAATATTCACCCAAATTTGTCAAACGGTATGTTGACCTGGCACCGCTGATTTCCGATGCCGTCAAGCAGTACGTTGACGAAGTTCGTGCCGGTGAATTCCCGACTGAAGAGCATTCATTCAGCTAATCAATGCGGCAACAGGAAGAATATGCAGATAATCAGTGACATTCAGCAAATGCAGTCTTTGACAGGTTCTCTCAAACGTGAAGGCAAGAGAGTTGCCTTTGTTCCGACAATGGGTTTTCTTCATGAGGGGCATGCCTCGCTGTTACGTGAAGGGCGCAGGTGCGGTGACGTTCTGGTGCTCTCGATCTTCGTTAATCCGATCCAGTTTGGCCCGAACGAGGATCTTGACCGTTATCCACGCGATATGGAACGTGATTGCCGGATTGCCTCCGAATGCAGGGTCGATATAGTTTTTACCCCGGATGCCGCAGGCATGTACCCGCCAGGATTCCAGACCGGGGTAACCGTTCGGGACATTTCGCTGCCGCTTTGCGGTGCCGGTCGCCCCGGTCATTTTGATGGAGTTGCTACCGTTGTGGCCAAACTGTTCAACATCGTTCAGCCGGATCTGGCGCTCTTCGGCTGTAAGGATTACCAGCAGCTGGCAGTTATCCGCCGCATGGTTATTGATTTGAGCATGCCGGTCGAGATTGTCGGAATGCCGATTGTACGTGAAGCTGACGGGTTGGCAATGAGTTCCAGAAATGCCTATCTGTCCAGTGAACAGCGTCGCAGTGCGCTATGTCTGCACAAGTGCATTACTGATGTGCGGAAGATGTTTGCTGGCGGAGAGCGCTCTGCAGAAGTGCTCCAGGGGACTGTGCGGGAAATATTAGGGCTGGAGCCTTCCGTATTGATCGAGTATGTGGAGTTCCGTAAAGGAGCAACGCTGGAGGAGCAGAATGTCGTCGACAATTCCACGTTGCTGGCACTGGCGGTTAAGGTCGGGCAGACCAGACTGATTGACAATACTGTTCTTGGGTAAGGACTGTAACATGCAAAGAATCATGCTGAAGGGCAAAATTCACCGTGCCACAGTCACCGGCGCAGATCTGCATTACGAAGGACAGCGAGGTTCCGGTGTAATCTGCCTGAATGGGGCTGCCGCGCGTATGGTAGCTCCCAAAGATCTGGTCATTATTGCCAGCTTTGTTAACATGGAGAACGAAGCGGCCATCAAACACGAACTGAAACTGGTCTTTGTGGATGATCAGAATCACATGCTGCCTACACGCCAGGAAGAAGCCGGACAGGCCAAGCTGAAGGTCGTACACTAGTTATACAGGTTCAAATAGGCAGGATTCAGATCTTATGTTCGGGCGGAACTTCAGTGTTGCGCCTGTTTTTGTCTGGTTACTGATCTATTGCAGTTAGGTGCGGCAGCACAAGAAGCTTTTGTTTTGAGGATATTAAGGTATCATTGGGATATAGTTGCCGATGCAAAGGGGGGATATATGTCTGAACAAGTCATTCATGCCGCTTCCTGGCTGATAAATCCTGATATGGCGCCAGTTTCCGGGGGCGCGGTCCTTGTGCAGGATGGTGTCATCTCTGCTACAGGAACAATGGCGGATTTGAAACGGAAGTATTCCGCAACTGTGGTCGAATATCCCGGTTGTGCCTTACTGCCCGGTTTCGTCAACGCCCATACTCATCTTGAGCTGACCCACTTTTCTGCCTGGCGTCTGCGGACTAATGTCGATTACAATCCACGCCGTTTTACCGACTGGATCATTCAGCTGATCAAGATTGCCCGAGGCCTGACCCCGGACGATTATCTGCACTCGGTACGGGAGGGGCTCCGCATGTGTCTGGATTCAGGTACAACAGCGATCGGCGAGATAGTCAGCAATTTGGCTCATACCGGCCTGTATGCCGAATCTTCTCTGGCTGGCCGGCTCTATTTCGAGGTTTTGGGTCAGGATCCGGTCCGGTTCAATGAAAAACTTGACGGCGCAATTGCTGCTGCCGTGTCAAACGCAGTCGGACCCAAGTCATCGGGACTCTCCCCGCATGCGCCATACACGATCGGTATTGCACTTTTGCCGGTAATTCGCGACGCAGCAGCTGCACACAATCTGCCGTTGGCGATTCATATCTCCGAATCCAGTGCCGAGACTGATTTTGTGTTCGACTGCAGCGGACCTCTGGCAGAGGATTTCTATCCTTTTGTCGGTTGGGAACGCTATCTGACTCATCCGTTGCGTTGCAGTTCTACCGAATTGCTGGATCGCCACGGCCTTTTGAATAAGGATACACTGGCGGTCCATTGTGTTCACGTCACCCTGGCTGATGCACGCCTGCTGAAAGAGCGCGGGGTCAGTATTGCTATCTGTCCGCGCAGCAACGACAAGCTGGACGTTGGGCTTGCTCCGGTGGCGCTGTTCAAAAAACTTGGCATCCCGCTGGCATTGGGTACTGATTCGCTGGCCAGCAATGACTCTCTTTCACTATGGGACGAAATGCGTTTTGCGCTGCAGGCCTATCCGCAGGATCTTGATTCGCAGGAAGTATTGCGAATGGCCACCATCGGAGGGGCCACGGCTCTCGGTATTGCAAAAAAATGTGGTTCTCTGTCTGTCGGAAAACGGGCCGATTTTCAGGTGGTAAGTGGTTGCGGCGATTCAGAAAAAGGGTTGGTGGAGCGTGTTGTAAGTAATGGCTGCCTTAAAGAAGTCTATTCAGGCGGGAAACTCTATATTGGAAGCCAACGTTAAAAAAAGGCGAGCAGCCCGGCAATACGTGCTTGAAAGGGAGATTTATAAGAATGATTTGCCGTTACTTCAAGGTTGCCCACCGTGACATGGTCTATCTCAAATTCATCCTCGAAGCTTATGAAGGTATGAATGTTATGAGTACGGTTGATAACAAGGCTGGAATAATCCGTATCGGAATCATGCCCGGTTTCGTGGAGGATATGGATTCCCTGTTGGCCGAACTGGGCCGAAAGGTGGTTATGGAACCGGTACAATGGAACGATTCCGTTGTGGATTTTAAAGCTGCCTTCCTCGAACCCGCTACACCCTGATCCTGTTGCTGACACTTTGCCTGGCGATCTAAATTGGTCGCAAGTCGCTATATGCAGTATTCCCCTTGATAAATCATATTTCACAGAATGACGTTGAAGGGGAAAAGCCCCGGTTTAAACGACCAAATAGTATACCAGGAGAAAATTTGATGCAGTTCAGTTCCGAAGAAGTTCACCCGATTCTGCCGATCCTGATCGAGCAAAGCGGTCTGGCCGCAGCCTCGGTCGCCAATACCGTTGAATTGCTGAAAGAGGGGGCCACGGTCCCCTTCATTGCCCGTTACCGCAAGGAACGCACCGGTGAG
>JBBQCH010000039.1:0-21113 GCA_038318485.1 Geobacterales bacterium | reverse complement strand
CATTTATGTACTGAACTCTTCAAGAAACCTCGTAGAGAGCCTTGCCGTGTGGGGAAAGGGCCGGAGTGAGGCTTTTACCCCCGATGACTGCTGGTCCCTGAGACGGGGACAACCCCATGTAGTCCGGGACCATTCCGATGTGAAATGCAATCATGTCGATAATACTACCGAGGCCTACATCTGCATTCCAATGGCTGCACAGCATGAAACGCTGGGTGTTCTCCATGTGGGTTTTGCTTCACACGGTTCGGATGCCTTCAACCGGAACAAACAAGCTATGGCTTCTGCCATGGCGGAACGGGTTGGGCTGGCCCTGCGAAACCTGAAACTTCGGGAACAGCTCCGTGAGATGTCAATACGCGACGCGCTAACCGGTCTGCTTAACCGACGTTACATTGAAGAGGCTTTGCTGAGGGAAATAGCCCGGGCATTGCGGTACGATCTTCCGCTTGGAGTTGTCATGATGGACATCGACAATTTCAAGAATTTTAACGACAAATTCGGTCACGAAGCGGGAGACAATGTCCTGAAAGAGTTCGGCCACCTTCTCGACAGACATGTCAGGGGAAGCGACATCGCCTGCCGTTTTGGCGGTGAGGAGTTCACCCTCATCCTGCCGGAAGCCACAAAAGAGGCGGCTTTTTGCAGAACCGATGAAATCCGTGAGGCGTTCAAGAATCTTCAACTGTTCTCAGGGAACGAACCTCTGGGGATGGTAACTATTTCCGCAGGTATTGCCGTATTCCCCAACGATGGGGATTCCAGCAAAAGCTTGCTGGCCGCTGCTGATTCAGCTTTATACAGGGCAAAAGAAATGGGACGCGACCGGGTGGAATTATTTTTGGCATCATGAAAATTGAAAAATAAGGTGAGGGTATTTGGATCAAGTTCCCATAGCAGTCTGGCAACGATAATGGACTAACTGGAAAGTGAATGCAGGGGGCAAACCCCGACTTGACAACTTGACAAAGGGAGCTCCTCTCACCATGACAACAGATAAACAGCATAAGCCCTTCTCCATGACTCGAGAGTTAAAGCTTGCAGGCTGGTTCACACTGGCAAACGCGGTCTGCGGGACCGGGGCAATTTTTTCCGTGTTGACATGCTTGAAAACAACCGACGTCAGGCATGTCTACTTTGCGTGCGGAAAGGTCGTCCTTGCCGGCTTTACGCTTCATCCGATTGTACTGCTTTCGCAATATCCGGGTCACTAATGGTCAGTCGCATACGGTTCCCAAAGTTCTAAACATGATCAACCATATATGGCAGTTATGTTGAACATGACGAATTACATATAAGGGAAATATTGAATGGTATCAAACAGTGCAAGAACATGGTCGGATGCAGACAAGCCAACCAAGGGGATTAGTTCACCCCTCGGCGCCACGGTTGTTCCGGGCGGGGTTAACTTCAGCGTATTTTCACGGGACTGCAGCAGCGTAGAACTGCTCCTTTTCGATCAGATTGAAGATGCTCAACCGTCCTGCATTATAAGGTTAGACCCAACATATAATCGCACTTACCATTACTGGCATGTTTTAGTTCCCGGTATCAAGGAAGGACAATTGTATGGTTACCGCGTTACCGGCCCCCATGAACCTCAGCGGGGGCTACGTTTTGATTCAAAAAAACTCCTCATTGATCCCTATGGCCGGGCAGTTGCTGTTCCTTCCAGGTATAGTCGCCGGGCAGCAGTCAAACCGGGTGATAACATTGCCGTTGCCATGAAAAGTGTGGTGGCAGATCCCCGTGGATATGATTGGGAAGGGGACACCCCCTTGAAACGCCCTTTCACCCGAACGGTCATATATGAACTGCATGTGGCCGGATTTACTCGTCATCCCTCGTCAGGAGTATCCGCCGAAAAACGCGGTACCTATGCAGGACTGATTGAGAAGATTCCTTATTTGCTGTCGTTGGGAGTTACCGCTATAGAACTCTTGCCGGTATTCCAATTTGATGCACAGGACGCTCCGGAAGGAGTTACCAATTACTGGGGATACAGCCCGGTCTCGTTCTTTGCCCCTCACGCTGCGTACAGTTCCCGCACAGAACCTCTTGGCCCTCTCGATGAGTTTCGTGACATGGTCAAGGCAGTTCACCGTGCCGGCATCGAAGTAATTCTTGATGTTGTGTTTAACCATACCGCCGAAGGGGATCATAATGGGCCAACACTCAGTTACCGGGGTCTGGCAAATAATTTTTACTATATACTTGATCCCGAAGGGACAACGTATGCGGACTACACCGGTTGCGGCAATACGCTCAACACCAACAATCCCATAATCCGCCGCCTTATTATTGACAGCATTCATCACTGGGTTAGAGAAATGCATGTTGATGGTTTTCGATTTGACCTTGCATCCGTCCTTGCACGTGGCGAACGTGGAGAAATCATGGAAAACCCGCCAATTCTTTGGGATATCGAAACAGACCCCGCATTGGCCGGGATCAAACTGATAGCCGAGGCATGGGATGCGGTTGGCCTTTATCAGGTAGGCAGTTTCATCGGAGATAGTTGGAAAGAGTGGAATGGTCAGTTCCGTGATGATGTTCGGAGTTTTCTCAGAGGGGACTTCAAGTCGGCTGCAAAGTTCGCATTGCGGCTTCAAGGCAGCCCGGACATTTACGGCCACCATGATCGCGAACCGGAGAAGAGCGTCAACTTTATCACGTGTCACGACGGCTTCACTCTTAATGACCTCGTGTCATACGACCGCAAACATAATGAAGCCAACGGAGAGAAAAATAAGGATGGAAGTGATTACAACCTTAGCTGGAACTGCGGAGTTGATGGTCCTACTGAAGATCCGATGATCAATGCTCTTCGCAGTCGTCAAGTGAAGAATTTTCAGGTTCTGACTCTCCTCTCTTTCGGCACGCCTATGCTACTTATGGGTGACGAGGTGCGGCGCAGCCAAGGTGGAAACAACAACGCCTACTGTCAGGATAATGAGACAAGCTGGTTCGATTGGGGATTACTTGATCACCATGCTGATCATCTCCGCTTTGTTCACCTACTCATTACTGCACGTCTAAAACGCAAAATAGCGGTGAAAGGTGCAGACCTAACTCTTAATCAGCTTCTTGCTCATGCACAACTGGAGTGGAGTGATGAAAAATTAAATCAACATGATTGGAGAGATGATTCGCACAGCATCTCCCTAACCGCTTGGAACAAGACAGGACGTCTTGCTTTCCATTTCATGATTAACGCCTGGCAGGAACCACTTAAATTCAAACTCCCTCCGCTTCAGAAATTGCCGGGAAGCCACTGGCATCGATGGCTTGATACTTCGCTCCCGTCACCCGACGACATCGTGCCACTTGTTGAAGCCCCCATAGTCAAAGGGAGAACCTATGTGCTGAAGTCAAACTCTGTGGCAGTAATGTTTGCTCTCGCTTCTACTGAAAAATGAATCATGAAGTGGTTATCGTTAAAGAAATTATACTCTCAACTAGTATGTGCAAAAAACGCACACTGTTGGCGCTTTTGCCCACGCTGCTGGAAAGGAGCATATGTCGCACACCGTCGGAAGTACCTCGCCGCCAGGCTGGCGCAAATCGGTTTAAAGCATCATTTCGTCGTACCAGGCGATTACAATCTGGTCCTGCTTGATCAAATGCTATCCAACCCGGATAATCCTGCATCAGATCGCAAATGAAGAGAAGAAGCATTACAACATTATGGATAATCTTTGCTATTTCACACTTGTTCCGCAATACTTCCTTGCTTGGGGAGAGTTCAGTAATCTCAAGGAGCTTTGATGTCTGAAAAATGACATATCTGCAACGACCGACGTCAAGTGTGTCTACTTTGCGTGCGGAATGGTCTTCCGCATTTATTTTCGATGTCATGGATGGGAGGCGCTTTGCCAGGTACGGGCTAAATGCCTGGATAAATCTCCAGTTTTGGCAAATTGCTGTGCGATTACCGGAAACGAAAAACTTTACAACATCAGCCTCAGCATGATCCATCATATATGGCAGTAATGTTAAGCATGACGGATTCTGCTGACGACTTACCATGAGCCACCAATCTCGCAAACCATTTTACCTCGTACAATCAGATCGTTACATCCGCAGATTTCGCAATTATTCTCTGGCATATTAGTTGCGTTTCTCTATTCGTGCGGAACATGAGCAATATCGTGTTTTATGCGAAATCCGTTTTTTAAACTACGGGAGGATGTCATGATGAATCAATTGAAAGAGTTGCAAAAACTCAAAGGGATCGGAGAAATCTTGTCTCGGCGCTTAGTAGAATCCAGCTATGACACAATTGCCAAAGTTGCTGCTGCAGAAGAAAAAGGTTTAGAGAAAATTGCGGGAATGAACCCGCAAAAGCTACGGTCTATTGTAACCCAAGCCAGGAAGATGACCGGGGAGGCCGAAAAAAATCAGCACACCTGGACCAAGAACATATGCGATAGGTAGTGTACATCTAGCCGGAATATCAGGAAATAATTGGTTGGCAGGCAGCATTTTGTTGCTTGTCATGAAGGAGGTGATTGCAATGTTGCGGAAACGGTATCAACTGAGAGCCATAGCCCACTGCAAAGAAGGTTGCTGACTCCGGTCCTGGGCAAGACTTTAAACTGCCCGCCTATGAACTCGATTTTTGTCTGGTATGGTGATCACGATGCAAAATCAAACTCTGATTCTGTTTATATTGGCTCTGATGAGATTTGCCTGTACCAAGCGGCATCAACCGGCAAGGGTTGAAATATACCGGTATTTGTCCGGATTCCCTCATAAGCAAAACAACAAGCAAATGATAGAACCTCGCCAATGAGCAAGATTCATTAAAGGCCGTCTCAGAGCTGTCTGCGGAGAGGCAGGGCTGGCTTCTGCATTTTGTTAGTCCAAACATGATCCGTCATATGTGGCAGTTATGTTGAACATGACGGTTTGCGTATACGGATTTCAGTAGTGCTCCACATCCTCTTGCCACTTTTCCACGCAGAATCAGTATCTTAGATTCTCAGTATCTCAGTTATTCTATGGCACGCTAGTTGCGTTTTATGTATATGTCAGGACATAGCGTGCTGACATATTTCTGAAATTGGGCCGGTTTTAGTCGCTTCGGCGGGTATTATCCAATTTAACCGGGGTTGAATCAATGGCAGCGGTAATGCTGCTGGCAACAACCCAAAGAAAGGAGAAATATTATGTTATGGACAATCAGCTTGATCCTGATAGTGCTATGGCTGTTAGGTATGGTTTCATCGTATACCATGGGTGGTCTAATCCATATTCTGCTCGTAATTGCCATAATAGTGGTGCTGATAAACTTGTTTCAAGGGCGAAGGGCCGTTTAGAATGACATAACTTGTGTTGATAAAAATCACTGAAATGGAGAATTAATCATGAGATATACAATTGCATTTGCAGCAGTACTGTCCTCACTGGTATTAAGCGCATGTGATCGGCCAACGGTGGTTGCGCCAGCCCCATCACCTCCTGCTGTTGTAACTGTTCCCGGACCTGCAGGACCTGCCGGACCACAAGGAATGCCGGGCGCCGAAGGTGCAAAGGGCGAGCAGGGTGGCGGCACTATCGTGGTAGTTCCACCTCCTGAACAGCGCTGATTGGGCTTATCCGAAAAAGTCGTTATTAGCCTCTGCCTCTTGGCAATGGTGAGATGGGCTACTCTTGCGGATCGGAGAAATGTATGGATGTGTCAACGACCAGCATGAGTCCAGTTCAGCACTCTGGTAATCAGACGGGCGTTGATGGTGCGCATGTTTCCGATCAATTGCTGGAAAAGGCGCGCGTCGATAACGAAACTGTCCTGCGTGAGCTTGAATCACGATTGGACGGCTTGAGCCAGACGGAAGCCGATGCACGTTTGAAAAAATTCGGGTTGAACGAGATTGCCCGAGAGAAACATCAATCGCCCCTAATGCGGTTCCTGAGCAATATCATGAACCCGTTGGTCCTCCTGCTCTCGGCACTTGGCGTGCTTTCCTATCTGACCGGTGACGTTCGGGCGACAATCGTTATTTTCGTGATGGTGATCCTGGGCGTGGTATTACGTTTTTACCAGGAATTGCGGGCCGATAACGCTGCTGAAAAGCTCAAGGAGATGGTCAGCAACACGGCGACGATGGTACGTGATGGCAAGGAAGCCGAAGTACCGCTCAGGATGTTGGTACCGGGCGATATCATCCGGCTGGCCGCCGGTGATATGGTGCCGGCCGATGTGCGGGTACTTTCCGCCAAAGACCTGTTCCTGAATCAGTCGGCTCTTACAGGCGAATCCCTGCCGGTGGAGAAAAAGGCTGATGTCGCGACCAGCGACCTGCAGAATCCGCTGGAACTACCCAATATCTGTTTCCTGGGCTCCAACGTGGAGAGCGGCTCCGCAACCGCTGTGGTCATTCACACCGGAGACCTGACCTACTTTGGATCGCTGGCCGCCAGCATCGTCGGGCAGCGCGTGCTGACCAGCTTCGACAAAGGCGTCAACAAGTTCACCTGGCTGATGATCAGCTTCATCGCCGTGATGGTTCCGGCAGTTTTTCTGATCAACGGTCTCTCCAAGCACAACTGGATGGAAGCGTTCCTGTTTGCCATGGCTGTGGCAGTCGGGCTGACCCCCGAGATGCTGCCCATGATCGTGACAGTCAACCTGTCCAAGGGTGCCCTGGCGATGGCGCGCAAGAAAGTAATCGTCAAACGCTTGAACGCCATCCAGAACTTCGGGGCGATGGACGTGCTCTGCACCGACAAGACCGGAACGCTCACCCAGGGCAAGATCCTGCTGGAAAAACATCTGGACGCGAACGGCGATCCCAGTGACAAGGTGCTGGAATACGGCTATCTGAACAGTTACCACCATACCGGTCTGAAGAACCTGCTCGACGAGGCGATTCTCGACCATGAGGAGTTGGAAGAAAGCCTGAAAGCCAAAGAGAAATTCCGTAAAATAGATGAGATCCCCTTTGACTTCGTACGTCGACGCATGTCGGTGATTGTGGAAGATACAACCGGATTGAACACGCTTATCTGCAAGGGCGCCGTCGAAGAGGTACTGGACATCTGCACCCGGGTGGAAGTCAAGGGAGAGCTGATCGAAGTCCTGCCCGAAAACGACGCCAAACGCCGGAAATTGGCGGACGAACTGAATGGACAGGGATTTCGTGTGATCGCACTGGCCTATAAACAAATGCCGGGAGCAACGGATGAGCCCACCTACTCGGTCAAGGATGAGTCAGACCTGATACTGCTGGGCTTCATGGCCTTCCTCGACCCGCCTAAGGACACTGCCACGGAAGCCTTGAAACGCCTCCTCAGCCTGAACGTGGACGTAAAGATCCTGACTGGCGACAATGAGATAATCACCGCCTACATCTGCAAGGAAGTGGGCATGAAGGTAGAGCACCTACTGCTCGGCCCTCAAATTGAGGCAATGAGCGAAGCCGAACTGGCTGAAGCGGTCTGCGTGACCAGTGTCTTTGCCCGTTTGGCCCCGGCCCACAAGGAGCACATCATCCGCGCACTCCAGAGCAAGGACCACGTGGTTGGTTTCATGGGCGACGGCATCAATGATGCGCCGGCCCTGAAGGCCGCCGATGTGGGTATCTCAGTGGACAGCGCGGTGGACATCGCCAAGGAGTCATCCGACATTATTCTGTTGGAAAACAGCCTGCTGATCCTGGAGCAGGGCGTACTGGAAGGGAGGCGTGTGTTCGGCAACATCGTCAAGTATATCAAGATGGCGGCCAGCTCCAACTTCGGTAACATGTTCAGTGTCGTAGGGGCCAGCGCGTTTCTGCCCTTCCTCCCCATGCTGCCTATCCAGGTACTGACTAACAACCTGCTCTACGACTTCTCGCAGACCACCATCCCCACTGACGAGGTAGATGCCGACTGGTTGACCAAACCGCGCAAGTGGGAGATTGGCGGACTCCTGCGTTTTATTCTGTTTATCGGGCCGATCAGCTCGATCTTCGATTATCTGACCTTCTTCATGTTGCTGTACCTGTTCAATTGCTGGGACAACCCAGCCCTGTTCCACACCGGCTGGTTCGTCGAGTCGCTCTTTACCCAGACACTGATCATTCACATCATCCGCACCAACAAGATTCCGTTTATCCAGAGCCGGGCCAGTTGGCCACTCATCATTTCTTCGGTGATCATCGTCATGGTGGGGGCCTGGCTGACGATTTCTCCCCTGGCCGGTGCGCTCGGGTTTGTCCCGCTGCCTTCCCGCTATTGGTTGCTGCTTGCGTTGATTCTGGTCTGTTATGTTGTTCTGACCCAGTTGGTGAAGAGCTGGTTTTACCGCAGGTTCGGTGAATGATTGGCGGTGACGGAAGCAGGCTTTTCATCCGGTCTTCATAGATAAAGGTAACGAAAGGGGTCTTTGATGGACAGTATATTCGTATGGATGAGTGGAGGGATGGGGATTTGGGTGGTGCTTGCTATACTGGTAGTGCTGGCTGTAGTGTTTAAAAATCTGACCAGAAAATAGCACCAAATGATCTGATTCCAATGGAATTAAAGATACGGTGCAAATGGTCAGGCAACCGATTATGTTCGACGGCTCTGGAGAAATGATGACTGAACAAATAGAAAAAAAACCTGGAACAACTCGCAAAAAGCTAATGGTCTCAAAGCCATTACGTTGGATTCTGGGTATACCGGCAGTCCTGGTCCTGATCCTCTTTCTGGCCTCGTTTCTGTTCGACGAACCACTGCGCAGGATCATGGAAAAGAATATCAACCGTGACTTGAAGGGATATTCGGTCCGGCTTCCGAAGCTGCACGTTCAGCTGATCAACCTGTCACTATCACTGAAGGGGTTGACCATCCGGCAAAATGCTCATCCGGAACCACCGGTCGCCTATTTCCCCACGATAAAGGCCAGCATCCACTGGCGCGAAATTTTCACAGGCAAAGTTTTCGCAGAATTCAGGCTGGACGATCCGAAACTCAACATCAACCTGCAGCAGCTGCAAAACGAGGCTGCCAGCAAGGTTTCGCTGAAAGAACGAGGCTGGCAGCAGGCGGTGCAAGACATCTATCCTCTCAAGATAAACTCGCTGAGAATAAATAACGCGAGCATCACCTACATCGACCAGGACCCGAACCGGCCTCTCATCCTGAGCCATCTGAATCTTCAAGCCAACAACATCCGCAACATACACCTGCCGGACAAGGTATATCCCTCCTCCTTCCATATTGACACGGCAATTTTCGGCACAGGGCACGGCATTATCGACGGCAAGGCGAATTTTCTCGCCAAGCCTCTGCCAGGGATCAAGGCCGGCATTATACTGGACAAAATCCCGATGGATTATTTTAAGCCGCTAATCGGCCGAACCAATCTTTCCATAAGTGGCGGTGTGCTTGGCGCATCAGGGGACGTGGAATACGCACCGAAGGTAAAAATTGCCCACCTGAAAGAGATGACCATTCAGGGGATGAAGGTCGATTACCGGCATTCGGAAAAAACAGCCGCTAACGAAAAGAAACAAGCGGCCGTAGTTGGAAAAGTGGCCGCTAAATTGAGCAACAAGCCCGACCTGCTGTTAAGTGTTGATCAGTTGAAACTGGCCGGGTGCAACCTGGGAATAACCAATGACGCTGTCGGCAAAAAGTTTCGGGTTTTTATTTCCGATGCCGATTTTAGTTTGAATAATTTTTCCAACCAGTTCTCGCGCGGGCCTGCCAAAGCCCGGCTCAACGGCAAGTTCATGGGAAGCGGCGGCACTCAAATATCCGGTGAGTTCCGTCCCGAGAACAAAGGAGCCGACCTTGACCTGCATATTAAAATCGATAACACCCAACTGGTTCAGATGAACGACCTGCTGAGAGCCTACGGCGGTTTCGACGTTGCTGCCGGATCATTTTCTCTCGTTTCGGAACTGCACATCAAAAATGATAAACTTACCGGATACATCAAGCCCTTTTTCAAGGACATGCAGGTCTATGACCGGCGTAAGGACAAGGACAAGAGCATCACCCACCAAATGTACGAGATAATGGTCGGCGGGGCCGCAAAGATCCTTAAAAACAGGCCCCGGCAACAGGTAGCGACCAAGGTGGATATTTCGGGTTCACTGAAAAACCCGGAAACAAGCGCCTGGCAGATTACAGGCCAACTGATCAAAAACGCATTTTTCAGGGCGATTTTACCGAACTTCGAAAAAGAGGCCATAGCGCCACGTGGTAAATAAATTTTGCCATAGGCATTAGTGAGGAAAGTGGTGCAGACAGAAGGACAACCTGAGACAGCTTGGAAGCAAAGTCATATACTCAGTATTACAAAGGAGGAAGTTATGAAAAAGAAGAATGTAAGTATATTGCTGAAACGTATTTTCATACCGGTGATTGCATTGTTGACTTGCGGAGCAGGAATCGTCTTTGCCGCAGGCAATTCTGATTTACTGATCAAAGTCGCTAAGCCGGGTGCAACGGTGAATATCGACCAGATCGTCAATGATGGCAAGGTACTGGTGAATGTTGTGGATGCCAGAAAAAATCCGCTGTTAGGCTTGAGTGTCAAGGACTTTTCCGTCATTCAAGCGGGCCGGAAGGCGAAAATCAACTCGGTGAAGCCGATCGCCGAGAGCCTGGATGTGCCCCGCCATATCGTCATAGTTCTGGATAATTCATACTCCATGCAAGAGCGCAACGCCGTTAAGCCACTGCTGGCCGGCGTCGACGAATTGCTGAAGACCATCCGGCCGATCGATCAGGTTTATATGGTAGTCTTCGATAACAAACCGGCAACAATTGCTGGTGGCCGCGAGCTGCATGTTCAGACATTCAAATCCAACCAAATCAGCGATTTGAAGGAGTTTGCGAAAAAATCCTATGGCCTGGGTCTCACACCAACAACCGTTTTGTACGAGGGGATGCTTGCAGGCCTTGATCTGATCGCCAAAATACCGGCCACGGAACCACGCTTCATGGTGGTTTTTACCGACGGGGATGACCTGAACAGCGCCTTCAAACAGGGAGATGTCTTGAGTGCGGCGCAGGGTATCGGGAGTTTCAATGCCTATGCGATCGATTACAAGGAAAGTCCCAAAACCGACAAGTTCCTGTCCAAGTTTACCGCCCAGAACCACGGACAGATCTGGAAAGCCAAGTCCGAGAAAAACCTTGTATCGATCTTCCAGAGCGTTGCCTCCAAGATGCAGTATTTTTATGTTGTCAGTTACGAGTTTATAACCACCGGAAAGCTGACCGTCGTCCCTGATTCGCTGACAGTTAATGAGGTTCGGACAGCTTCGCTGGAATCAAAGATAGACGCCTCTGCGTTGACTCTTAAGCCGTTGGTAGATTCAGCTAACGGGGTCGCAAGCTGGAAGGTTACCGTAAACAACGCCAGGGGAAGCGTGGCCGAACTTACAGGGGAAGGTGCGCCTGCGCCGGAGCTGAAGGTCCAGCTGCCGACTGCGGATCTGCAGGCACTGGCTGCCGGCGGCGACTTGACTGTAAAGATGGAACTGCAGGACAACAAAGGACAGAATCTGGTGCTGTCCGCTCCGCCGGTCAGGGTCGTTGTTTTACAGTCCAGCGCCAGCCTGACTGTTGTACCGGCCAGCCTGACGATCGAAGAGATCAATACCATTGATGTTTCACCTATGCTCGGCCATGTCTACTTCGACAAGGGTTCAAGTGAAATTCCGGCCCAATATGTACGTTTCAACGGGATTGCTGATACAGCAGCTTTCGATGAGCAGAAGTTCCGTGATACGCGCGAAAAGTACTACCAGCTGCTGAATATCATCGGCAAACGTTTGAACGACAATTCTGCAGCCAAGATCACATTGGTCGGCTGCAATGACAACACCGGCGCGGAGAAAGGAAAGAAAAAACTCTCCGGCCAACGCGCCGAAGCGGTCAGGAATTATCTGCAATCGGCCTGGAATATTGCTCCCGAACGGATATTGATCGAGGCGCGCAACCTGCCGGCAATGCCGAGCTCCATACGTCTCAAAGAGGGTCAGGCTGAAAACCGGAGGGTGGAAATCCACTCCACAGAACCCTTGATACTTGCCCCGATACGGAGCACATATGTTGCTACCCAGATCGATAAACCTTCGCTGGTACTGCGACCGGAAGTAGTTTCGCCGAACGGCATCACGACCTGGAAGATCAACGTTGCCAATGCTGCGGGAAGTCTGGCCAATCTGGCCGGAGACGGCTCGCCCGTAAAGGAAAGCAGGATTCTGCTGGGTAATGCTGATCTCAAGGCTTTGGCCACCGGAGGCGACATCTCCGTAACAATGGAGATGCAGGACCGGGCAGGGCAGAAAATGGCGCTTGCAGCCACTCCGGTCAAGGTCAATTTCATCCAGAGTAGTCAACGGCTTGCAAAAAGGGAGGGTATGCGGGTGCAGGAAAAATACGCCCTGATCCTGTTCGATTTTGACAAGGACAAAATTGATGGAGCCAATCAGGAAATCATCAACATGATTGTTACCCGCATCAAGACACTACCGGAAGTCACAGTCGAGATCGTTGGCCACACTGACAACATCGGCACGGAGAAGTACAACATCAATCTTTCTGAACGTCGGGCAGCGGCGGTATACAAGCTGTTGGCGGCTGCCTACGGCGAGCCCGGAAGTGTCAACATCCGACACTCAGGTGTCGGTCCGAACAGCCCGATTTACGACAACCTGTCACCTGAAGCCCGAGCATTCAACCGAACGGTAACCATCACTCTGGAATATTTGAGCATGGAGTAATTTCGGTTTCTGAAGTTGTTATGATTGCCTGCCGGATAGCATAGCGCCAGAGAAAACCTTTTTCCCTGGCGCTATGCTTGTTTCCCCATTAATCAGGACCCGCTTCAAATAACATGGAATTTAAACAGGAAACAGATAAAACTATTCCAATACATCGGCAGCCTCAACGACTGGTCCGTTACAGCTGTTTCTGCAACGGCTCTGGTTTTAGCGTTCGTGCTCGGCTTGCTTGGCTACGTAATACTTTTCAAGGTACTGTTACGCTTCGCCGCCCGGTCTGACACCTCACTGCATCAAGCCCTGGTGCAGCGCTGGCGACATCCGGCCAAACTGCTTCTGCCTCTCCTGGCTATACTTTTGACATTACCCTCGCTGAAGTTCCCTGATGAGTTGACTTCAATTCTGCAGCACCTGTGCAGCCTGGCCCTGATCGCTGCCATAGCCTGGCTGCTGGCCGCCACAATCCTGGGTTTTAAAGAACTGGTCCTGCTGCGCTATGACGTCACTGCCAGTGACAACCTCAAAGCACGAGCGGTATCGGCCGAACTGCTTGGTACGGTGACCCTGCACTGCGACTACCGGGTGCCGGTGGCGGCAGTTCGTGTCGAACTGGAGAAAATTTTGGCTGTTACCGACTTATGGGATGGCGTGGCCTCCGGCCTGGTCGTCCTGGATGCAAATGACAAGACTGTCGTCCTACGAGCACTGGTTAGTTCGGAAAATTCCGGCAAGGGCTGGGATCTGCGCTGCCATGTACGCGAAAAACTTGTTGAATTTCTGCAGCGCGAGTATCCGGAATGCCTGCCGAGGTTGCGGGCGGAGGTGGATTCGCTCTCGAAGGGAGCCCCTCATATGTCTGAAAACAGTTCTTTGGACGATGATTCGAATCCAGATTAAACAAAGGGAAAATACGTAATCTCTCGGGATTAGTATCTCACCCAGTCCGCACCCATACCATATGACGGTTGTATTATATTTGACGGATATTACAACGGCGGGTTTGTCCCCCTACTCTTCCCTTTATTAATTTTCCAAACACAATCAAACAGTTGTAACCCAAAGTCCGGAGAGAATTTTTTGGCGTACTAATTGCTCTTAATTTGTCTATTAAAGACCTTAAAGGAGGTACGCATGCAGATCCAAATCAATACCGACCACAACATAGAAGGTAACGAGGCTCTCTCCGCTTATATCACCAGCGAAACTGAACAGGCCCTGAGCCGATTCAACGAGCACATAACCCGGGTGGAGGTCCACTTAAGCGACGAGAACAGTGACAAGAAGAGCGGCAAAGACGCCCTGCGGTGCGTAATGGAAGCACGGCTTGAAGGCCGTCAGCCAATTGCTGTTACAAATCAGTCCGCAACACTGGAAAAGGCCTTTAACGGTGCTATAAATAAGATAAGCAGATTGATCGAGAGCACCATTGAACGGTCAGGCGATCAGCGCGGTCACAGGGCTGAACCGCATGCGTACGGACTGGATGAACCGGAAGAATGATTTTATTGCTTAGCTGCCTGGAAACAGAAATCAAACGCAAGATCAATAGATTAACTAATTCGAAAAAACAAGTGAACAAGAGGAAATATTAATGAAAACAAAAACAGGTTTATGGATTGATCACCGGCAGGCCATTACCAGGTAAAATAAGGCTCCAGGAGGTTCACCATGTCATACTGCTTTAGCAAAAAGGTAGCTCTTAACTTTGATCAAGCCATCTTGAAGGTAACTGAGGAATTGAAAAAAGAGGGGTTCGGCATTCTCACGGAGATTGACGTCACCGCCACCCTGAAAAAGAAAATGGATGTGGATTTCCGTAACTACAGGATTCTTGGCGCCTGCAACCCGCCCTTTGCATACCGGGCATTACTGGCGGAACCACATATAGGAACCATGCTGCCTTGCAATGTCATCGTTCAGGAATTGGATGACGGAAAAGTTGAAGTGGCTGCCGTTGATCCGCTTTCCTCAATGCAGGCAATACAGAACAAGGAACTGCAGGCAATAGCCAAAGAAATACAGTTGAAATTAAAAAAAGTAATCGATCAATTGTAATTCCGTTTTCAAATCAAAGATGCAATCAAGACGGCGAGAATTGGGGCTACTAAGACATACAATCAGTACCTTAAGGAACCGAAGACGAGTCAACGGAGAGGGCGCTTTGATTTGGAATTGGAATAAGCATACCATTCACCGTCAATACGTTCAAAGGTGTAGTCCTGCCAAGCAGTTTTAGATTCGGCAGACCCGCCTCACATAATGCTGGAGAGCTTGTCAGAAGATTCACGGGTGCAAATGAAGTGCAAAACAACCTCCGTATGAAATAGCAGCGTTCTCCGGCAGAGGCTGGCGCAAATGTCAGTCTCTGTCACAAGTACACCACACCATCCTGCAACCCGGATGAGTAACCAATTGAGGAGGAAACATGCTTTGGACAATCTTTGTAATACTGATAGTGCTGTGGCTGTTAGGACTGGTCACGGCATATACCATGGGCGGCCTGATTCACATTCTGCTGGTAATAGCGATTATCATATTGCTGGTAAACGTTATTCAGGGGAAGAGAGCCATTTAGATTTTCTGTTGAATCAAAACCATGCAGCTTTTTAAAACGCTGCAGGTATACACAAACAAGGAGACAGATCATGAATCAAAAGAGGAATCATTTTGTTTTTCAGTCAACAACCGTTGTTATGATGGTGGCGTTTTTATCCATTTTCATTATAGCTTCAGTAAATCCGGCTATTGCTGCCACAGGCAAAAAGAAAACGCCGGCGGTTGCTCGAACCTCTGCTCTAGATTATACGGAGGCCCGTATCAAACAGCTTCAAGCAGCGATAAAGATCACCGATGACCAGCAGGAATTATGGAATAATCTCACTCAGGTGATGAGGGAAAATGCGAAAGAGTTGGATGCCCTGAGAAAAGACAAGTCGGAATTAACAAAAACCATGAACGCATTGGAAGCCATGAAATTCCACAGTCAAATTACGGAATCTCGTTTGGAACAGCAGAAAAAGCTGATCCCGGCCTTCGAGGCTCTTTATGCCAGCATGTCCGATGATCAGAAGAAAATTACCGATGTCATATTCCGGACCGGCAGACATGGAAAACAGAAGTTTAACTGATTGGTTCTTGATGGTTAAATCGGATTGACGCCAGTCAGTAGATTGGAATAAATTCATGAATGGAGTGACTTTATGAAAATATCAAGTAAATGGAATTTCAGGTCCATAGTTGGAAAGACAATACTGGGGCTTGTTTTTGCTTTAATGCTCGGCAGTGTAAATGTGGCGCCTTCCTTCGCGGATGATAACAATTACCGCAAGGGAAAACATGACAACGGCCGTTATGAGAACAGAGGTCATGGATATGATCGCGACCGCTATGAGCGCAAACGCCATAAGCGATACCGGCGTGAGTATCGTACATATGGCTACCGGGAACGTGTGTATGTCGCGCCGCCGGTTGTATATGCGCCGCCACCATCTCCGGGCATCAGCATCTTTTTCCCGCCACTCTTTTTTCGTCCCTGAGTGAGTTGTTTTGCGCGACAGTCCGGCAACAAAGCTGATTTGATCCGGGCTGTCGCCAAGCTGGATTGCATATCATGCCAAGTTTAGCAGCGTGCCGTCTCTGTTGGCTGTAGAAGATTCTGATGTTCTCCGCGATGTTATGCATTGTTTCAGGTCTCGTTCTATTTAAAATTTATCGTCGAGCTGCACATAAATAAAAATCTATGGAGGATGCGATGAAAGAACAAATAAAAGAACTGCAAAGACTAAGAGGAATAGGTAAAGTCCTCTCGCAGCGCTTAGTCGAAGCTAGCTATGACACTATTGCCAAGGTTGCTGGGGCTGGAGAAAAAGGGCTAGAGAGAATAGCCGGGATGAACCCTCAAAAGATTCGGGATATTGTAACCCAAGCCAGGATGATGACCGGAGAAGCTGAAAAAAGTCGTCACACCTGGTCGCAGGATAAAGGTAACAGTTAGAGTCCATCAAACTCCAGTTACTGTGGATAGTGGAACAATCCTGAGGTTGGAGTATTTGACATGTGTTCCGACTGCCTGACCAAAAACATCCCGGCTGCAATCGCGCCATTAATGGCCACCAAGCCTAATCCGTCATCCAACCACGACCGAGCGCAAGCGCCTTGTCCGGCTAACCGTCCCGTTAGTCCTGAGAGCGTTGATACATACATGATCGAATTACAGAGTGACGAAATCCTGATACCGCACCTCCACAAGATGGTGGTAATGGCATATGCCTCGCCAGCATCGAGTCCGTTAAGGAGAACGACTGATTATGTCATCACCTGATTCGAACAAAAAATTCACCATGATTCGAGAGTTTCATCTCGCTGACTGGTTCACACTCGCAAACGCGGCATGTGGCACGGGCGCTCTGTTTTCGATGATGACCTACCTTGAAATAAGCGAAGTCAAGCATGTTTACATCGCAGGCAGCCTCGTCTTCGCCGCCTTCCTGTTCGACATCCTTGATGGACGTATCGCGCGATGGCGTCAAAAATCATCTTTAATGGGTCGTGAACTCGATTCGTTGGCCGACATCATTTCGTTCGGTGTAGTCCCCGCCATAATTGCATACGGATGCGGTATGCAAGGTCTGTTCGACCGAATTGTCCTGGTCTTCTTCGTTGTTTGCGGAGTATCGCGCCTTGCCCGCTATAACATCACCACTGAAGCTCTTTCCGAGGGTGGCATCAAGGTCAAGTACTTTGAGGGGACACCAATCCCAACCTCGCTCCTGCTCGTCGGCCTCTTGCTGCTGGCAACATGGAACGAAGCGTTGCGCGAAAAACTTTGGTTCGGAGAGTTCAATATTGTCGGCCACGTGTTTCATCCTCTGGTGCTGCTGTACGGGATTTCAGGTTCATTGATGATCAGTCGAATCCGGATTCCGAAGCTGTGAAGCGACAGCAAAGCGTTGTGCTGACAAATTTACAAATAGCAACGTGATGAGGTGGATGGACTGGCTAGAGCAGAGAACAAAAGTGAAACTCAAAGGATGAAAGGGGGCACTCCGATGTTAATTAATGCCAACACACTAACCGGTTACAGATTGGACAGCTTCGATGGAAAAATCGGGAAGACAAAAGGATTCTTATTCGATGACCAGCACTGGGGGATTCGATATCTGGTAGCCGACACGGGAGATTGGCTTATAAACAGACAGGTATTGATTTCCCCGTATGCGCTGGTCGAAGTTAATAAAGAAGATCAACTCATCGTTGTCAATTTGAGTAAAGAGCAGATTGAAAACAGTCCACTTCTGGAAAGCGACAAGCCGGTATCGCAGCAATTCGAGGAGGAATACTACGACTATTTTGGATGGCCGATCTATTCGACCGGCACATACCTTTGGGGCTTTACTCCCTACATTGTGCGTGATCGTGAAAAATGGGAAGTGCCCTCTAAAGATGAGAAAACGTGGGATCCACATTTGCGCAGCACCCATGAAGTAAGTGGCTATCATATCCAGGCCTCGGACGGCGAAATTGGCCACGTCGTTGATTTTCTGATTGATGACGAAACCTGGGCGATTCGTTATCTGATTATCGATACACGAAATTTTTGGCCGGGAAAGAAAGTCCTGATTTCACCTGAATGGATCGAGAGTGTCAGTTGGAACGAATCGAAGGTTTTCGTCAATCTTCCCGGCGAAGCGATCAAACAGGCGCCGGAATACACGGAAGAATTCATGCTGACGCGGGATTACGAGACCATATTGCATATACATTACGATCGCAAAGGATACTGGGACCACATGCCGGCTGACGAGAAGCATTCCAGTTAATACATGCAACAGAAAGGGAATTTTATGATGAATCATGATAATGGCTGGATGGGTGGTTCGATGGGTGACTGGATGGGCGGAGGGATATGGGTCTGGCCGGTACTCCTGATAATTGTGGTGGCACTGTTGATAGTAGTCATTGGCAAGAGTTCCAATAAAAAATGATGGAGCTTAATCTTATACCGTCAGTTTTAATATCGGAAGTTTGATCCATTATTGACAGTCTTTGGAAACTGCGTATTCAAAAGCTTCTGGCAGTATAAAATAGTTTGATCATGGGCTATATAGATGACATAACAAGGGATATGAAACCATGGCTACAACTCCAACGGAAGAAAAAAATCAGCTTACAGATCCCGTCTGTGACATGACGGTTTCCAGCGACTCCGAATACCATTTCGAGGTTGCAGACAAACAGTATTACTTCTGCAGCGAACATTGCCTGCACAAATTCAAAGAACACCCGGAACAGTATCAAGACAAGAAGACCTCCCCGACTCGCGAAGCAGAAAGCAAGTCAGATACCTACACCTGTCCCATGCACCCGGAAATTCAACAGCAAGGCCCCGGAAACTGTCCGAAATGCGGGATGGCACTGGAACCAATGGGGGTTCCTGTATCTGCAGCCAAAACCGAGTACACCTGCCCCATGCATCCTGAAGTTGTTCAGGATCATCCCGGCAGTTGCCCGAAATGCGGCATGGCACTGGAAGCGGTTGCATTTAAAGCTGATGAAAAAAATGAAGAACTGACCGACATGAGCCGTCGCTTCTGGGCTTGTACCGCGTTGGCTTTGCCGGTCTTTTTCCTGGCCATGATTGCCGACATGATGCCCGCCTGGTTGCCAGACTGGCTTTCGATGCGCACGGTGCAATGGATCGAATGTGGCCTGGCGACACCGGTCGTCCTGTGGGGGGGCTGGCCGTTTTTTGTGCGCGGCTGGCAATCCATCCGGACCTGGAATCTCAACATGTTCACCCTGATTGCCCTGGGGGTCTCGGTCGCCTGGAGCTACAGCATGGTGGCCCTCCTGTTTCCGGGGCTTTTCCCGCCTTTGACGCAGATGCATGGCGGGCTGGTGGCGGTCTATTTCGAGGCCGCAGCAATGATTACCACGCTGGTCCTTTTAGGACAGGTGCTGGAATTGCGGGCCCGTTCGCGAACCAATGCGGCCATACAGATGCTGCTCAGCCTGGCTCCGAACACGGCCCGCATCGTGCGAGAGGATGGAACCGAAGAGGACATTCCGCTGGATCAGGTACAGCCAGGCGACACCTTGCGTGTCCGACCCGGCGACAAAGTTCCGGTGGATGGTACGGTTATCGACGGGGAAAGCAATATAGACGAATCCATGGTTACCGGTGAATCCATGCCGGTGGCAAAGTCAGCCGGCGAGAAGGTTATCGGCGCAACGGTCAACGGCACCGGCAGTTTGACTATGCGGGCGGAAAAAGTCGGTGCCGATACCCTGCTGGCACAGATTGTCACCATGGTGGCCAATGCCCAACGCACGCGGGCACCGATTCAAAAGCTGACCGATGTGGTGGCCGGCTATTTTGTACCTACCGTAGTTGTCTGTGCCCTGCTTACCTTTATCGCCTGGTGGCTGTGGGGCCCGGAGCCGCGCCTGGCACACGCCGTTATCAATGCCGTTGCGGTACTGATCATCGCCTGTCCCTGTGCACTGGGGCTGGCGACACCGATTGCCATCATGGTGGGAACCGGACGGGGCGCCCAGGCCGGAGTCCTGATCAAGAATGCCGAAGCGCTGGAGATCATGGAGAAGGTCGATACCCTGGTGGTGGACAAGACCGGTACGCTGACAGAGGGCAAACCGAAACTGGTCGCCGTGCAGGCTGCTGCCGGGTTCTCCAATGATGAACTGCTGCGTCTGGCCGCCAGCCTCGAACGGGCCAGCGAGCACCCCCTGGCGGAATCTATCGTGCGTGGCGCTGAAGAAAAGGGACTTAAACTGGTTAAGGCCGATAATTTCCAGTCTGTCACCGGGAAGGGAGTCACCGGAGAAGTCGCCGGCACTACGGTGGCGGCAGGCAACGCAGCACTGCTGGAAAGCCTGGGTATCAACGCGGGAGAATTATCGCTGCAGGCCGACAAGCAGCGCGCCGAAGGGCAGACTGTCATGCTGATTGCCATTAATGGTAAAGCGGCAGGATTAATAGGCGTAGCCGACCCGATCAAGGAATCAACCGCCGAAGCCATCCGGGATCTGCATGCCGAAGGTATCAGGGTCGTGATGATTACCGGCGACAATCAGATCACTGCCAATGCCGTTGCCGGCAATCTGGATATCGACGAGGTACATGCCGGGGTATTGCCGGAACAGAAAGCCGAACTGGTCAAGCAACTGCAGGCGGATGGCCATATCGTCGCCATGGCGGGTGACGGTATCAACGACGCCCCGGCGCTGGCACAGGCCCACGTCGGCATTGCCATGGGTACCGGTACCGATGTGGCCATAGAAAGCGCCGGCATCACCCTGGTCAAAGGCGATTTACGAGGTATCGTCAGGGCCAGGCGCCTCAGCCGGGCCACCATGCGCAACATCAGGCAGAACCTGTTC
>JBBQCH010000038.1:0-21213 GCA_038318485.1 Geobacterales bacterium | reverse complement strand
TCCATCCTTGTGGCGGGTTCCTTCCGGGAACAGCATGACTTTCTGGTCAAGAAGCAATTCGTTCAAAATCAAATTGGCTTTGAGATCCCGTTTCCTTTTTACCGGAAAAGCTCCCCATGATGAATATATGAAACGCTGGAACGGTTTTTCGAATAACTCTTCTTTGGCGGGTGCCCAGAGCATTTGCATCGGGTTGTGTTTAAGGACGGCCCAGGGAAGGAAAATTGTTTCGTAGGCCGAAATATGGTTGGAGACAATAAGAACCGGGCCGCTGCCTGGAATATTCTGGCTTCCTTTGATGACGAAATGGTTCAGGGAAGAGGCATATAAACCTATTACATGCACAGAAAATGTCACCCAGAAACGTTGCAGCAGATTTGCCTTCACAGACACCCCTTCAATATTGATCAACTGAATCAGTTTGCTCGCTACTTATAACACGTCAGGTTACCCCGGGCAACTCCATCAAATATATAAGTTTAATTTGTTGAAATACTCCTCATACTTGTTATAGTTGTAGAATAATGATTGGCATGATTTACTTTAGCTGCACCTGGCCTTAGAAGCTAGGCTGTTATGGTGTCAGCCGGATCGGGGGTAGAAGTGCGGGGAGACGAGACAATTCTTTTGGCTGAAGATGACCGTTTTGTAAGGGATGCAACGGTTGCCATACTTGAGTACGGTGGTTACAAGGTAATCACTGCCGAAAATGGTAAGGAAGCGTTTAGGGTTTTTAAGCAAAACAAGATTGATGTGCTGCTGATGGATGTCATGATGCCGATTATGAACGGTGTTGAAGCATATCGGATTATCAAGGAAATCGCCCCCGATGTACGGGTTCTTTTTACCAGCGGCTATTCCTCGGAAGTTTTGGATCGGGAAATGCTCAAGACCAAAGGCGTTCGCCTGCTTCACAAACCGGTTCCACCTGACACTCTGCTCAAAGCGCTGCGTGAAGTTTTGGACTCCGATCGATGAATGAATATGATCGTAATATCATTTTCAGAGGACTGGTTTTCGACATCGAGCAGATTGAGGTTGAGATAGGTTTGAAAGGACGCCATACGTTTCAGGTTATCCGCCATCCCGGCGGTGCCGCGATTCTGCCGGTGCATGGTGATGGGACCATTTCTTTGATCAGGCAATTACGTCCGGCGGTTGATGAGAAGCTTTTTGAGATTCCAGCCGGTCGACTGAGCCCTGACGAGACGCCTCTGGATTGTGCCCGTCGTGAACTGCTGGAGGAAACCGGTCTTCGGACCGGGCATATTGTTTCGCTCGGCCAGATTCTGTCATCGCCCGGTGTTTTTGATGAAGTCATTCATCTGTACGCTGCAATGGAACTGTCGGACGGTCTGGCTGTGCCGGAAGCTGACGAGGATATTGAGGTCGTACGCCTGGAATATTCAGAGGCACTGAGTATGGTGGCTGATGGACGAATCAACGATGCCAAGACTCTTGCTGCAATTTTCCGCTGGCAGTTGCAGTTGGAAAACACAGAGCGCTGTCATGCCTGAATTCGCCGTGAGTGAAGAAAAAAACCGCTGGCTACACAATAAAATGAATGAGTTAGGAGTACGTGAAGCTGATCTGGATGAAACCTTTGTGCGCTCTTCCGGCAATGGTGGTCAGCACGTCAACAAAACCTCCAGCTGTGTTCAGCTCAGGCATAAACCATCCGGAATACAGGTTAGCTGCATGCTGGAGCGGAGCCAGTCGGTAAACCGTTTTCTGGCCCGACGAGAGCTGTTGGAGCGCATTGAAGCCGCATCCGGCGTTGTGACGCCGGAGATGAAACGTGTCGCAAAGTTACGCAAGCAGAAGGACCGTCGCAAACGGCGAACGGCAAGTTAGTGCGCTTCGCTCCAGTTAGCTCCGTAGCTGATATCCACTTTTAACGGCACATTTGTTTCAACAGCCCGTGACATTTCCTCTTCCACCAGCAGTTCCATTCTTACCAGTTCATTTTCAGGGACCTCGAAGACCAGTTCGTCATGCACCTGCATTATCAGTCGACTATGCAGCTGTTCGCTACGAATCCGTGAGTGCACACGGATCATGGCGTATTTGATGATGTCGGCAGCCGAACCCTGGATCGGGTAGTTGATCGCATTGCGACGGGCAAAGGCCAAGACATTGCCGTTTGTACTCCTGATGTCAGGTATCGGCAGGCGGCGGCCGAGAATAGTTGTTACATACCCCTTTTCCTCAGCCTCCCGGATGCATGAGTCCAGAAAATTTATTGCCCCGCTGTAACGTTCTTTGTAGGTGGCGATGAATTCTTCGGCGGTCTTGCGGGCAATGCCCAGTTGCTTGGCAAGACTGAAGGCCCCCTGGCCGTAGATGATGCCGAAGTTGATGGTCTTGGCCTGACGGCGCATCTCAGGAGTAACCATTTCCGGGAACAGATCGAAGACCTCCGCGGCGGTACGGGTGTGGATGTCCTGGTCATTCGCGAAAGCGTGACAGAAGACCTTGTCGCCGGAGAGATGTGCCAGAACGCGCAGTTCAATCTGCGAATAGTCGGCTGAAAGAATTACGTGTCCAGGTGGTGCGATAAAGGCGTGGCGAATTCGACGCCCTTCTTCGCTGCGGATCGGGATATTCTGCAAATTCGGATCTGACGATGAAAGTCGACCGGTGACTGTGACGGTCTGGTTGTAGGATGTGTGCACCCGTCCGGTTTTAGGGTCGACAAGGCGAAGCAGAGCATCGGTGTAGGTAGACTTCAGTTTGGCGACACTGCGGTAATCGAGTATCAGACGGGCTATTCCGTGCTCTTCGGCCAGCAGGGACAGGACTTCGTTATCGGTGGATAAACTGGTTTTGCCCTTTGTCTTTTTACCGCTCTTCAACCCCATCCGTTCAAAAAGTACCTCACCCAATTGTTTAGGTGAGTTGAGATTAAAACGCTCGCCGGCCAGATCAAAAATTTTATCCTCAAGTGTCGCCAGTCGTGCTGCGAAGTCAGCCGAAAGACCGTTCAGCAGTGTGCTGTCCAGTAGCACTCCGCAATCCTCCATTTCAGCCAGAATTGGCACTAGCGGCATCTCGACCGAGTTGAACAATTCGGCAAGTCCGTCAGCAGACAGCATCGGCTCGAACTTGCGCCGCAGAAGCCAGGTGGCGTCGGCATCTTCACAGGCGTACTGTGATGCTGCTTCTATTTCAACTTCCGAAAAATTCTTCTGGTTTTTTCCACTGCCGGTAACCTCGCTGTAGCTGATCATGCGGTGATTTAGATGTTCCTGGGCCAGGGCGTCCAAGCCGTTCCCGCTCCTGGAAGGGTTGAGCACATAGGAGGCCAGCATCGTGTCGAACCAGACACCTTCCAATTCGATACCATTATTGGCCAGCACCTGCATGTCGAATTTGATGTTCTGGCCGACTTTGCGCAGAGCGGAATTTTCCAGCAGTGGGCGCAGCATTTCAAGGACAATCGCTCTGGGAAGCTGGCCTTCGACGACACTCAGAACGTTATTCTCAAAAATTTGTGTTGGCTGGTCAAAATCGAAGCCACTCTGATCTGTTTCTCTCGATATTCTGGTGGTTGTCGTTGTGTGTCCAACAGGAATGTAAAAAGCCTCGTGATCCCTGAATGAGAACGACAGCCCGACTATAGCCGCCAGTCGTGGATCCAGGCTGGTGGTCTCCAGGTCAAATGCAAATTCGCCGCTACTTTCAAGTTCCTGTGTCAGTTGCTGAAGCTGATCCTGTTTGGTGATAGTCCGGTATTTATCACAAGAAAGGGTAGCACGGGCGGTTAACTCCTTGATTAGCGAAGTGAAGCCGAATTCCTTGAACAAAGCATTCAGTGCCGCCCTGTCCGGATCGCTTGCAGCAAGATCATTGTCACTGACACTGATCGGCACATTGCATACTATCGTAGCCAGTTTTCTGGACAGTAGTGCTTGATCGCGGAACTCAAGCAGCTTTTCGCCATTTTTGCCTTTTACTTCTCCGGCGCGTTCCAAAAGGCAATCCAACGTTTTGAATTCCTGCAGTAATTTGATAGCGGTTTTTTCACCTATTCCCGGTATACCCGGGATATTGTCGGATGAGTCCCCGGCCAGTCCCAGTATATCCGGCACCAATTCAGGAACGACGCCGAAGCGTTCCAATACTTCTGCTACACCGGATACTTTACCCTTCATAGTATCCAGCAGAGTGACCCGATCGGTAACGATCTGCATCAGATCCTTGTCGCCGGTCACCACAACTACCCGTCCGCCTCTTGAGCTATACTCCTGTGCCAGGGTGCCGATGATATCGTCGGCTTCGAAATTTGCCAGTTCCAGGGAAGGAATATTGAAAGCTCGCACCACATCACGAATCGGGCCGACCTGGGAACGCAGTTCGTCCGGCATGGATGCACGATTGGCTTTGTAATCCGGATAGATGTCATTGCGGAATGTGATTCTTCCAGCGTCGAACACCACCGCCAAGTGTTGCGGCTGGTAGTCCTTGATCAGTTTCAGAAGCATCTGGACAAAACCGTAGATGGCGTTGGTCGGTTTTCCGTCTGGTGATGACAGGTGGCGGATGGCAAAGAAAGCCCTGTAAATGTAAGACGAACCATCAATCAGATACAGTGTGTTGTCAGAATTCATTATTGTTCACAATCTCCTGTTTCTCTCGTAAAGAGCAGAAAGGCCATGGCTGGCCGCCGGCTTGATTCACGCATGGCGAACTGCATGCCGTCGAAATGCCACCCTTTTGAGCTCAAGTTGTTTAGAGCCTCCTCGATGGCGTCTTCTGTAACGGTGCCCAGTTCAATTACTTTGTAGGTAGGCATGGCAAGTCCTTTAAATGGTATGGGTGAACACTATATTCAGAGGAGGTTCTGGTTTCAAGGAGAAATAAAAAAAGGCGACCCGAGAGTCGCCTTGCCAGTACAATGTAAATTTGCTTATTTCTGGAAGCCGAGCTTGGCAGAAATTTCTTCACCAGCTTTTATTACCAGCGGAATCAATTCAGCCTTAATTCGTTCATCTGGGAAACGCATGGATGGTCCGGAGATGCTGACCGCTCCGATAATTCGACGGGTGTAATCGCGAATTGGTGCGCTGACACACTTTACTCCGATATCCAGTTCCTCGTTATCAATAGCGTAACCCTGCTCGGCAATGACTTTAAGCTGTTTTTTGAGGGTATCACGGTCAGTAATCGTATGGGAGGTATAGCGTTGCAGCTCTTTTCCTGGCAGGTAGCTTTCAAGCTCCTCATCATTCATATAAGCAATCTGAATCTTTCCGGCTGCAGTACAGTAAGCCGGCAGGCGCGAGCCTACACGCGGAACGACCCTGACCGTCATGGCCGTTTCTACTACGTCCAGATAAATGATGTGGTAGTCTTTTAGTATTGAAACATAGGTAGTCTCATTGCATTCATGGACCAGATCCTCAAGAACCGGCTTTGACTGGCGCAACAGACCCATTTGTTTGATAAAAGTCTGACCGAGTTCCAATGTTTTCAGGCCGAGTCGGTAATTCTCAGTCACTCGGTTCTGTTCGATATAGCCGCGCGATTCCAGGGTCGCCAGCAATCTGAAGACATTGTTCTTGTGAAGTTTCAGACGCTTGCTCAATTCTGTAACTCCCAGTTCGTCCACATCACCGTGAAACTGTTCAAGGAGGTCGAGTGCGTGTGATACTGCCTGGATGAGGTATTCTGATTTTTCTTTTTTAGCCATGGTTTAGTGTCCCGTGATAGAAATATGTCAATAAACTGATTCACAACCTGCCAGAATTACTTCCTTAATTAAAAATTGAGCAAAAAATGACAATAATGAGGCAATTTTTCTGAATGCTAGAATATTGTTTTATAATTGTCAAGTACTAAAAATTGCATTATATTTCTTTTGTGTTAAATAAGAATGCCGATCAAAATATAATCTTTATAATTGAACAATCGAGGTCAAGATGTTGAATCTGCGTAAAAAAATACTTGTAGCCATTGATGGATCGCCTCAGTCTGACAAGGCTGCCGAAGAGGCTGTGCGCCTGGCGGCAGGCAATCAAAGTCAGTTCAAAAGCCCTGTTTTTGCCCTACTGGTATTACCAAATACCCCGACCCCGACCTACACCGATTTTGTGCCGACAGCCCCTATGACTGAGACTGAAAAATGGGATGAATTGCGGCAGCGCTTGTTTTATGTAGTGGAAAAATGCGCGTCCGAACACAATATTCCTTTGGAGATGATTGTAGAGTACGGAGATCCGGCGGAAAAGATGATTGATTTTGCCAAGCGCGAAGGGATCGATGTGATAGTTATCGGCAGCTCAAGCAAAGGTTTTATCGAGCGACGTATCAAAGGGAGCGTTTCCCACAAGGTTGCCGCCAGTGCTCCCTGTTCCGTTTATATAGTCAGAGGTTAATCCTGGAAGGATATATGATGTACTCCGCTAAATTGTTTCGTTTGCTCCTTGCTCTTTTTTGTCTGCTTATTCCTTTGTCTGCATTCGCTTCCGAATCCTTTCGGGTCCCGATCCTCCTTTATCACCGTTTTGGCCAGACTGTCGCTGATGGCATGACGATTACAACGCCAGTTTTTGAATCACAAATGAAGTATCTTCATGATAACGGCTACAAGGTCATACCGCTACGTCAGTTGATTGACCACTATCGTGGCAAGGCTCCGGCACCGGCGCCCAAATCGGTTGTTATCGTAGAAGATGATGCACATAAGTCTGTCTATAGCGATATGTTGCCGATCATCCGCAAATATGGCTATCCGGTTACAATCTTTACCTATCCTTCAGCCATATCTAATGCAAAATATGCTCTGACTTGGGATCAACTGCGAGAACTGAAGCAAACAGGACTGTTCGATATTCAGTCTCATACCTATTGGCATCCGAACTTCAAGAAAGAACGCAGAAATCTGGCGCCGCAGGCCTTTGAGGACCTGGTAATGACCCAGTTGAAGAAATCCAAAGGGCGTTTGGAAAAAGAACTGGGTGGACAGATTGATCTGCTGGCCTGGCCGTTCGGGATTTACGACGACTATCTGATTAAAAAAGCTGCTGAGGCCGGGTATATTGCGTGCTTCACGATAGAGCGCCGTCATGCCACTGCTTCAGATTACATCATGAAGTTGCCGCGCTATCTTCTGGTTAATGCCGACAGCGGCAAGGTTTTTACGCAACTGCTTGAAGGTAATGCAGTCAAGCGAAGTGTGGTTTACTGATGTCCGAAGACACACCCAAAAAACATCCTTGTCCGGACTGCACCTTCTGTCAGTGGTGCTCCGAAGATCGTTGTCGAAAATGCCTTAATCATTCGGTCTGCCGCCGTAAACTTTCTCTGGCGGAGCAGATTGAACTTTATGAAACACTCAATTCCGCTGTTCCAACACTCCGCGATATAACTGAATAGTTTCTGCCATAAGGGACTCTTGCCCAGCCTGCAAGCCGGTTCCTCGCCATTTTTTAAAATCAGTTATATGGCGGCGCAAAACGATGCAAGAAATTTATTTTCTTGCTGTCCATATCCCAGTGTCAAAAAAACCGCCTGATTTTATTTTTAAAAAATAAATAGTTGCGTCTGCTTGTGCGGCACATTGCATTGTCTTGTCCAAAACCGGCATCCACCTTGCATATAAAAAGTCATATACATGAATAATTAACTATCGTTATGGAAAAAAACTATAGATTTTCGTGTATCTTGCCTATATTATAAGGAGGTGATTAGCTAATACTTATCTGTGTGAGCTCGTTTTGTCAGTTAATCAGGAATGTTTGGTTGTTGTAGCAAATTACTCTATTGAGGAGAATTCAATGAAGAAAACGGTTTTAAAGATGTTGTTGACGTCGCTTGTTGTCGGGATGTCGGTTCCTATGGCGGTCCACGCAGCGGATGATAACCTGCAACAGAGAATCGACCAGTTGAGCAAGGAAATCGCAGAACTAAAAGGTTCCGTGAAAAAGGTTGAAGACAAGTCGCTTGCTAAGTGGTTGGATATTGGCGGTGATTACCGCTTCCGGGTTGATTCACTGCATGGTCAGACGGCGGCATACACTGATGTTATGGCTACATTTGCAAATGCACAAAACGCCCTGCAGGGCGACTTCTTTAATAATCCTTCAACTGTTGCTGGGAGTTCAGCTTACTTTGGGACAAGCTTTGGGATGTCAACTGCTGGTGCACTTACTGCTCTTTCCCAGTTTAAGCAAGGCATGGGGGTAGCCAACAATTATACGCTTGCAAAAGCTTTTGTAAATGATCCTCTGAACGCTGGTTTGATTCAAGGCATTCAGCAGTTTAAAGCTGAGGTGCCTGCCTACAAACCCAAGAACGAAACCCTCTATACCAACAAGTTCGGTCTTGATCTGCATGCCAAGGCTCTCCAGAATGTGACCGTAAATGTGAAACTTGACATGTACAAGGTATTCGGGTCACAGGAAGCTGCTCCGGCGCTTGGCAACTACTTTTCTGACCGGATAGGGGTTTTTGACGGTACATTAAGCCATGTCCCTTCCGATGGTCTCCTCAACGTTGATCGTGCCTATGCTACCTGGAACAACATTGCTGAACAGCCGGTCTGGCTTTCGGTCGGTCGCCGTCCGGCAACCAACGGTGCTCCCAGCAATCTGCGCTTGAATACAGAACGTCCCGGAAATGGGGGCACTCCTGCGCTGCTGGTTGACTATGCTTTTGACGGGATGACTGTCGGTTACGCTCCGGACATCGACTCTTTGCCGGGCGCCTATGCCAAAGTATGTTATGGCCGCGGTTTTGACAGCGGTATCAAAACTTCCAGCAACAGCATCAAGGACACCGATATGCTTGGTGTTGCCATTATTCCAGTTGATACCGATCCATTGCGTGTCTGGTTCCAGTGGAACCGTGGCTTCAATATTTTCGACGCTCCGGTAATGAGCAACTCCGCTTTCGGGCCTACTGCCCCCACCACCAACCTGGGTGATATCGACTGGTACGGTATAGGTGCAATGAGCACGCTCAAGAAGGTTGGACCAGGTAATCTGAATTTCTTTACCGACCTGGGGCTCAGCGTTACTCATCCCAATGATAACGTTTCATCGCAGTTTGGTTTCATGGGACTTGGAACCGGTCAGTTCTTTAAACCTGAAAAGCCATCCGACAAAACCGGTTGGGCCGTGTATGCGGGTGTTCGCTACGACCTGCCATCCAAGACAAAAATCGGTTTCGAGTTTAACCATGGTTCAAAAGACTGGATCACCTTTGCACCGGCGGCAGATGATATGTGGACCAGCAAGGTCGGCGTGCGCGGCAATGTTTATGAGCCGTACATCATCCAGGAACTTAACCTGAAGCCGATTTCATCCTATTTCAGCAAAGCCTTCTTTAAAATTGGTTATCAGTATTATGACTTTGAATACACAAACAGCAACAACTGGGTTGGCGCTCCCATGAAAATCTCTGAGATCAATTCTAGTACCATGCTGTTGTTGGCACCACTGAAAGAAGCACATAATATCTACGGCACTTTCGAAGTTCATTTCTAGGAACGGTTTGTTAACGGGGGGCCGCACAGCAGCCCCCCATGTTTCGAGCTTTTGTCACATAATCGCAAAGGTTCGAATCCAATCCACAAAGCACGAAAAGGAGATTGTCATGAAAAAAGTATTTTCAGTAATTATGGTAGTTATGGTAATGTTGGTTGCGTCCTTCACTGTTGTTAGTACCGCCAGCGCAGAAGAAATCAAGATGGTTGGTGTTATCACCAAGATGACAATGGGTGCGGATCAGAAGTCGGCTATTGCCGTACTGAAAGACAGCAAATCCGGGGAGTCTGTAACAATCACCATTACGGATGACCTGACACTCGATAAGTTCAAAGACCACCGCATCGTCGAAGGTGATGAAATCCGGACCAAGTTTGAGAAAGAGGGCGATAAAAATATCAGCAAGATGTTCAAAAAAACAGCCGGTTGCTGATCCTGATATAAACTTCGAGGAACTCACCATTTAAAGACAGATTGAATGTTACCAACTTATAAACTGCAGTTATTGAAAACGTCCTTGGCGTAGTGACCATGTCCTGCTGCTGAGGACCCGTAAAACCTTTATTATCTTGAAGCAATAAGTTTTTTTACCTATGAATATTCTATTATTAATATAGTTAGAATAAGTGGTATGTAAGGCGGAGCACCATATCAGAAGTTTCTGGTATGATTACACTGATCGTGAAAGGAAATGTAAATGTATAAAAAAATTGTAACTGTCATGTTGGGCTGCGCTTTGCTGGCAGCAACTGTTCAAGCCAAGGAACATCCCGGGAAAGAGCAGATTCTCAAAGATGGTTACCAGGGTCCTAAAACCTGCGAAATATGCCATCCCGGCAAAGCCAAAGAGTTTCTTGGAACAGTCCATTGGAAACATGCTTCGAAAGTGGATCATGTTGATAATCTTGATGCTAATGAAGAATACGGCATGAAAAACCGCATTTATACGATGTGTAACGGTAATGATATCGTCAACAACCTTAAAGAAGTGCCGCCTAACGCACTAGGCAAGACCAAGTTTTCAGGTTGTAATACCTGTCATCCTGGTGACCATTCCACTGATGTCGGCAGTACAGGGCCCGAAGCGGAACAATCAATTGATTGCCTGATCTGCCATTCTACCAAGTATGACTTCAGAAAAAGAAAAACAGTCAGGGATGAAAAAGGCAGAGTTATCATGACTCAGGACCGCAGCACAGAGGCAGCAGCCAGCATTGGCAGGCCTGGTATCAAAAACTGCATGGTCTGCCACGAGGCGGCCGGCGGTGGAGCACTCGTCAAGCGAGGCTTTTCTATGACCAAGGAAGCCGATGTGCATGTAAGCAAAGGCATAATATGCGTAGACTGTCATCAAGCTAAAAACCATAAAATTCCTACTGGCCGTGATCCCAATAACTGGGCCAGTGACGGTATTTATATGACCTGTGTCGGAGAATGCCATACCAGCAAACCACACAAGGATGCTGATATTAACAAACATACCGAGAAAATTGCTTGCCAGACCTGTCATATACCCAAAACCGGTGGCGCTTTTTCCAAAGATTTCACTAAATGGGTAAAGCAATCAAACGGATTTTACGAGCCGTCAACCTTGAAGCGTGAAGTAAATGAAACTACGCCGGTTTATGCCTGGTACAACCTGACCGTCAGCAATACTCCTCATTTCATCGGCCCGAAAGGTAGCCGAACCGATGGGAAAAGCAAAATTTATCCATTCAAATTATTCCAGGGTAAAGCATATTATAATAAGAAGAACGGGCAGTTGCTCTCAATGGACTTCGCGCCGCCGATGGCTACCGGTGATCCCCTGGCAGGAGTCGCATCTGCAGCCAAGACTCTTGGAATCAAGGATTACGAGCCGGTACCGGGATGGCAGACAATCTATTTCGGGAGCAGCCATCAGGTAGCTCCAAAAAGCAAAGCATTAGGCTGTGCCAACTGCCATTCTGTTAATGGTGTGCTGAATCTTAAAGAATTGGGATACAGCGCCAAAGAAGTGGAAAAACTTACCACTCCAGAAATTTATTTTGAAAAGGTTCTGAAAATACAGCAGCAAGACGAGTAGTTCTCTGATTTAAAAGGTAGTGCTGTGAGTAAAGGGGGGCGTCAATTATTGGCGCCCCCTATTCGTTAACTCGTCTTCGGCTCCTCAATATACTGGCTGTATACACTCGTCGCCTTGACTGCATCTTTGATTTGAAACCAGAATAAGGAAATGCGGACAAATGGTTTTACTTGGGAGCTGTAAATAAAATGTGATAACAATAAAGACTACCCATAATTCCCAAAAAAGAAGAAAAATCTTTAAAAAGAGGCCAATATATGATTGAAGTCAACTTTACTATTAAGCCGATTGGAGTCGTCAGTTCCGAATTGGCCAGTCGCGAAGAGGCGCCCCACCAAGGGAGTGAAGGCGCTCCTGATGCCTGGCTTGAAGTTGATCCTGTGTTACTTGAAGGACTTGAGGGCCTTTCGATCGGCAATGAGATTATCTTGATCACATGGCTGCACAAGGCCAATCGTGCCAGATTGAAATTACATCCACGCCGGGATAAAACCTTGCCGTTGACAGGTGTTTTTTCAACTCGTTCACCCGATCGGCCAAATCCGATCGGGTTGCACCAGGTTACCGTATTGGCAATTGTCGGAAACAGGTTGAAAGTTGGGCCGTTGGAAGCGATTGATGGAACCCCGATAGTAGATATCAAGCCGGCACACCAACGATTAGAAACGATCTGAAAGAAGCTGTTTGGCCGCTGCCTGGTTGACTTGTTGACTAGCCGGCCCGATTTTGATAACAACGAAGCACTTATTTCAAAGGAAAAAATATGATACTTGTAGAAAAGAACACAGTCGTTACACTCAGCTACAATCTCACTGACCCTGACGGGAACATGCTCGACGAAGGCAATCAGCCGATCGTATATCTGCACGGAGGCTACGATGGTGTGTTTCTCCCGATAGAAAGCGCATTGGAGGGGAAAGCGGTCGGAGACACGATAACAGTGAAACTGCAGCCTAATGATGCCTTTGGCGAATATGATTTTGATCTGCTGCAGATTGAGCCGCTTGAAAACCTGCCACAGTTGCTCAAGGTCGGAATGATGATCGAAGGCGATACCGAAGAGGGACTGGAAGACTGCGCCGTTTTTTATACTGTAACGGAGATTGCCGATGGTAAAGCGGTTCTGGATGGCAATCACCCGCTGTCCGGTATGGCCCTGGTGTTTATCGGCGCAGTAACTGCCATACGTCCGGCAACGGGCAGAGAGATAGAGGCCAGTGAACCTTTGCTTGAATCCTGAGCAGGTTTGGTCCTTACAACCGCAAGTGGGTGAGGCTGGCTAATCTGATGTCTGGCTGCTCATAGCTTAAGCCGCTCGTTCAAAAGGCCTTCAAAATCGTTTTGCAACTGGAGCTTTACCGCTGCTTCCGACGGGGGGCTCTTCGCCTCCAGAGCCATTGAGGTAACCGGGCAGTCAGGGATTCCGCAAGGGTTGATCCTGTCGTAGACTCTCAGATCGGGATGCACATTCAGTCCGAAACCGTGCATGGTTACCCAGCGGCGGACTCCCACACCGATGAAGGCGATCTTGCCGCCCCTGGCCCAGACTCCGGTGCTGTCCTGACGGGTCCGGCCTCTGATCCCGAAGGAGTCCAACGTCGCTATCAGCAGCTCTTCAAGGAAATGCAGCCAGCGGTGCAGGTCCCGCCCTCGTCTTCCCAGGTTAATCAACGGATACCCCACCACCTGCCCGTGACCGTGCCAGGTTACGTCTCCTCCACGGTTGATGCGTTTCGCCGATATGCTTGGATCCAGAATGTTTGTTTGATCGCCGCCGCTGCCGATAGTGTAGATAGTGGGATGCTCCAGCAGCAGCAAGGTCTCGTCCTCAACCCCGGCTGCAATCCCAGCTGCCAGCCTTTCCTGCAAGTCGAAGGCTTCATTAAACCCGATTACGCCGCAGTCGATGATATTCACATCAAATCCTCTGTTATCAGCCGCTTGTCAAAGAAGATGTGCCCCGAGATAACGAATCATCCCATCCAATGTGTAAACTTTTTCGTAATCTGCCTCAACGATATCAACTCCGGTTTTTTCACTGAGTTCGATCAGCAGTTGTAGAAAACTGTAGGAGTCGATGTCCAGCTCCTCACGGATGTTCTCGTTCAGATCAACTTCGTCAGGATCGCATTCCGGTGCAATTTTTTTCAATTCTCTGAAAATAATTTCTTTCAACTCATTCTCGGTCATAATTCCTCCGGCAATTGCAGGTGGCGGTTGAGGGCTTCCAGGAACTGCGAGCCGCGATGGCCGTCGGTAGCACGATGGTCAGCCGCCAGAGTGGCGGTGACGGTGCGGCGCACACCCAGCATGCCGCCTTCCGCCCAGGGGCGTTCCGTGATGCGGCCAAAGGCAACCAGTGCCACCTGGGGCGGGTAGATCACGCCGTAGACCGTTCTGACTCCCAGATCACCCAGGTTCGTCATGGTGATGGTGGTGTCGGACATTTCCGAACTCCGCAGGCGGCCGGCGCGGGTGCGTTCGATCAGGTCGCCCATGGCTTTCATCAACTCATTCAGGTTCAGTTTGTCCACATTGTGGATGGCCGGTGTAATCAGGCCGCCTCCGCGCAGTGCCACGGCAAAGCCGATATGCAGCTCCGGCTTGATCTGCAGCCGGTCATCAAGCCAGTAGCCGTTCAGTTCCGGCACATTCCGCAAAGCCTTAGCCATCGCCTTTAAAAGAAGCACGGTCGGCAGGATGCGCTCACGTATCGGGCGTTTAAGATTTTCCACTTCCAGCCAGCGCAGTGGGCGGCTCATGTCGATTTCCATTTCCAGGTAGTAGTGCGGTATTTCCCTGTTAGAACGGCTCATTGCGGCCGCAATCGCCTGCCGCATGCCCTCCTGCAAAGTGTCGGTGGCCGCTGTTTCCGCATGCACCGGGGCCGACGGTGCAGCTATAGGGGCTGGTTTCTCCACCATTTTCCGGGTCTGTGCCGTCTTATCAACATCGCAGCGCTGGATGGCGCCATGCGGTCCTGTGCCGCGAACGGCCGCAAGATTCACCCCCAGTTCGGCTGCCAGTCTGCGGGCCGAAGGTGAACAGGCTACCCGCTCTGCCGAAACCGCTGGCTTTGCCGGAGAAACGTCCGAGACCTTTTCAACAGTGCCACCTGCACCTTCGGGATTGATCATGGCCAACACGGTTCCGACCTGTACCTTTTGCCCGGCCTGTACCAATGGTTCACCCAGTATCCCTTCCTCGAAGGTTTCTGCCTCGAACAACCCTTTCTGTGTTTCGACCGTGGCGATAACATCACCCCGTTTGACCCGGTCACCCGGTTTGGTCAGCCAATTCACCAGTTTGCCGGTTTCCATGTCTGCGCCCAGGCTGGGCATGCGGAATTCAGCCATGGCTCACCATCCTTTTGGCTGCGGCGATAATGGCTGCGACCCGCGGCAGGGCGGCTATCTCCATATGCGGGGCATAGGGTATCGGAACTTCGGCACTGCAGATGCGTTCCACCGGGGCATCCAGTTCGTAGAAAGCCTGCTCCATGATTCGCGCCGAAATTTCGGCTGATATGCTGCCACTGCGCCACCCCTCATCCACAATCAGGGCCCGGTGGGTTTTAGCGATGGAGGTCAAATAGGTGGCATCGTCCAAAGGTCTCAACGTGCGCAGATCGATCACTTCGGCCTCGATCCCTTTCTGGGCCAACTCGTCGGCAGCGTCCAGGCATTTGTAAAGACTGGCGCTGTAGGAGATGATGGTTATGTCGCGGCCGGGTCGCAGAACCCTGGCGCTGTCAATTTCAACAGCCCCGGCGTTATTGGGAAGTGTCCCCTCCATATTGTAGAGGGTGTTGTTTTCAAAGATCAGCACCGGGTCCGGGTCCTGCAGCGAGGTCCAGAGCATGCCCCGGGCATCCTCCAGTGTGGCGGGGCACAGTACGCGGAGACCCGGGATATGGGCATACATCCCCTCCAGCGAATGGGCATGCTGGGCCGCCAGCTGTTTCCCTGCTCCGGTTGCCATGCGGATTACCAGTGGCACGTTGAACAGTCCGCCAGACATGTGCTGGATCGTGGCGGCATTGTTCATGATCTGGTCCAGTGCCAACAGGCTGAAGTTGACCGTCATCACCTCGACTATCGGGCGCATGCCCCCCAGGGCCGCTCCAATGCCGGCACCCACAAAACCGGACTCGGACAGGGGGGTGTCGCGGATGCGCTCCGAGCCGAATTCAGCCAGCAAACCCTTGCTGACCGCATAGCAGCCACCGTAATGTCCGACGTCCTCTCCCATCAGAAATACCCTCTCATCTTTGGTCAGCGCCTCGCGAAGGGCCTCTTTGACTGCCTCGCGGTAGGTAGTTTCTTTCAATGCGCCCTGTTCGCTCATGCCCTCCTCCTTTCCGAGTAGACAAAACGGGTCAGATCCTCAATTGGCTCCCAGGTGCCGGCTTCCGCAAAGTCCACCGCTGCTTCGATCTCCTCAGCGACGCTCTGTTCCAGTGCAGCCCAGTCCTGATCGCTCAACAGTCCGGCCTCTCGAAGTCGCTGAGACAAAAGGTCGATCGGGTCGCGCTTCTTCCATTGTTCCACCTCTTCTTTGTTACGGTACAGCTCCGTGTCGAACATGGAATGGGGGCGAAAGCGGTAGGTGCGGCATTCAAGGAAGTATGGGCCTTTGCCTTGGTGCAGATGCTCGGTCGCAGTTCGAGCAGCATCCTCCACTGCCATGACATCCATTCCATCCACTGCCTTGGCTGGCATGCCATAACCATAAGCTTTGGAGGCAATATCGGTAACAGCCTGGGTATAGCGCAGAGCGGTGCCCATGGCGTAGAGATTGTTTTCACAGATAAAGAGCACCGGCAGTTTCCAAAGTGAGGCCAGATTCATTGCTTCGTGGAAATCACCTTCGGCCACCGCTCCATCGCCGAAGAAACAGCAGGAAACCCGATTGCGATCAAGCATTTTGTCGGCCAAGGCCAGGCCGACCGCCAGCGGGATACCACCGCCGACAATTGCGTTACCGCCGTAAAAACGGGTCGCAGCATCAAAGAGGTGCATTGATCCCCCCCTGCCACGGCTGCACCCCTCCTGCTTGCCGTACATCTCCGCCATGATGCTGCTGGCGCTCATGCCGCGCGCCAGGGCCTGGCCATGCTCCCGGTAGGTAGCCACAACGGCGTCCTCGGGGGCGAGTGCCGCCATTACCCCTACTGCTACGGCTTCTTCGCCGATGTAGAGGTGCAGGAAGCCGCGGATCTTGGTGGCGCTGTAAAGTTCAGCCGACTTTTCTTCAAAACGGCGGATCAACAGCATTTGGCGCAGTTGATTGATGGCATGTTCACGGTCGATTATATTACTCATGACGATTCGCCCCCTTCCAGGGTGGATGTATCACCTTCGGGAAGCCCCAACTCCCGCGCCTTGAGCAATCTGCGCATGATTTTGCCGCTGCGGGTTTTGGGGAGATTGTTGATAAATTCCAGCTCTTTCGGGGCAACCGCCGAGCCGAGCTTTGTGCGTCCAAAGCCGATCAACTCCAGACGTAAATCATCGTTGGCACTGAAACCTGTTTTTAGGACGACAAAGGCTTTTACAATCTCGCCGATCATCGATTCCGGTTTGCCGATCACCCCAACCTCGGCCACGGCCGGATGCTCCATCAGACAGCTCTCTACCTCGAAAGGGCCGACCATGTGACCGGCGGTCTTGATGATGTCGTCGGCCCGTCCGACGAACCAGTAATAGCCATCCTTATCCCGCCTGGCCAGGTCGCCGGTAATGTACCAACCATCTGCAAAGCATCTCTTGTAGCGCGCATCGTCATGCAGATAGGTGCGGAACATGGATGGCCAACCGCGCCGGAGGGCCAGTTCTCCCTGTACCTCGTCACCTTCTATCTGAACCATGTCGGTGTCGACACGGGTTACAATGGCGGCCTCTATCCCCGGCAGAGGGCGCCCCATGGAACCGGGACGGATATCCATGGCGGAATAGTTGGCGATCATGATGCCACCGGTTTCGGTCTGCCACCAGTTGTCGTGGATCGGCAAACCCAGCACGCGCTGTCCCCAAATAACCGCTTCCGGATTGAGCGGTTCACCTACGCTGTGCACCAGCCGCAGGGCCGAAAGATCGTAGCGCTGTCGCAGTTCCAGCGGGGTGCGCATCAGCATTCTGATTGCAGTGGGGGCCGTGTACCAGACCGTTACACTCTGCTCCTGCAGAATGCGGAACCAGCGTTCCGAATCAAAGTCGGCCTCGTCAACAATACTGGTGACGCCCTGGAGCATCGGGGCAATGATGCCGTAGGAGGTACCGGTCACCCAGCCCGGATCAGCGGTGCACCAGAAGATGTCATCGGGGTGCAGGTCCAACACAAATTTGCCGGTTATGAAGTGTGTCTGGACGGCATTGTGGACATGCACCGCTCCCTTGGGCATGCCGGTGGTGCCACTGGTGAAGTGCAGGATCGCCATGTCTTCCGGATCGGTGGATGGGATGGTAAAAGTGGCGGATGAGTCCTCCATCAATCGCGGCAGAGATTGAACCTGCTCGTTCAGATCATATTCAAGGTCAATCAGCAACACATGTCTCAGTTCCGGCAGGCGTTCCAGCAGTGGAGCCACCTTTTTGCGGTACAGTCGCTCGGTCGTCACCAGTACTTTGGCATTGCCCCTTTCCAGTCTCTGGATGATCGGTTCCGGTCCGAAGGCGGAAAAGAGCGGGCAGAATACGCTGAGATTTTTCAGTGTGCCGAAGAATACCGGGTAGAGGGACGAAATGCGACCTGCCAGGTAAAACACCCGTTCCCCCTTTGACACCCCAAGTTTGCGGAGCAGGTTGGCAAAGCGGTTGCTGCGGGCTTTCAGACCGCCATAGCTCAGGTCCACAATCCTGCCGTCCTTGCCCAGACAGCGGATGGCGACCCGTTCTCTCAAGAGTCCGTCGGCATGCCGGTCGACCGCCTCATGGGCTATGTTCAGCCCGTTGCCATCCGGCAGGCCGCTTAGCTCAAAACTTACGTCCTTCCACGAAAAACCGGCACAGGATTTCTGATAGTCCAGCAGATTCGGTTTTACAGCCATGTCAGCGGGGTTTTTTATTATTGGAGAAAAGTTCATGCCAACCTCCAGAAGGTCGTTAGAGCCGTCTTGATAAAAGGTAAACAGAATCACGGTAGGTATCAGCTGTACAGCTCATTTGCAGGCTGAATTATAATCTCCTCTTATCATTGAATTACCAATTATTCATCGCCATACGTGAAACTATTATTAAGTATAATTATAAATGATACCTTGAGTAATGTTTGTGTCAATAGAATTACTTTGAACTGTGTTTACAAAATAATCTGCTGTCCGAAGTGTTATGCTAATCAAAGTAACTATGCGTAATAAAACTTTTGCAGGATTGTGTTCTCTTGTTTAGGTGGTGGTTTGAGACGGGGTCTGTGGAGAGGTTGTGAAGCCTGGTTTCTATGTTGTTGGTGCACCTATGGCGCATCGTCTGGAATCTAAAATGGCATGCCGTTTCTCATGCGTTCCTGAATCATGTCGTGAATTAGCTGATCTACGTTATCTGGAGTGATGCCGGATTTACGACAAAGTTCTGCTGTCTGTTCCAGTCTCCTGGGAATCTGCATGTCACTTAAGTTCAGGAAATATCCTGCGCGCTTGCCGAGTTGGAACATGGCCTGTTTCGCTGGTTCCATCTCTATGAAACGCTGAAGAACATTAAGCAGGCGATCTTTATCACTCGGCAAAATTCCGTCTATTTCCTGAAACAGGTTGTAGGAATGATCGCTCTTGACGGTGCTGGTTACATTGTCCAGTCGTTCGAGCAGCAACTGGATCTCTTTTGCCAAAACAAGGTCGGAGGCCCATTGGTAGCGGCAATCCGTTGCGTTTGCAAAGAGGTTGATCTTATCCTGGAGGTGCAGGGTTCTGAAACGGATAAAATCGGGGTTGATCTGATTGAGGGCGTCGGCCGTTTCAATGGCATGCTCACGGGAAAATTCACTGCCGCCGATACCGGTCAGGACGTATTCCGATAACTCGATGCCGGCCGCTTTTGCCTTCAGTCCGGCGGAAATATGAATTTCTTTGGTGCCACCTTTCTGGATCATGCTCAAAATCGTATCGGAGGCGGTTTCCATCCCGATGTGTATCCGGTTTAATCCGGCAGCGGCAATTTTAGTCATGTTTTCGTCGCTGATCCGTGCAACGCTGTCGGAACGGGCATAGGAGGTGATTCTTTCGACCTGCGGGAAGCGAGTTTTGATATGTTCCAAGATTGTAATCAGGTTTTCCGGTCGAATAACCAGACTGTCGGCATCCTGCAGAAAGATGGATTCCATCCCTCCAGCCAGCCAGTTACTCGCCGCATATAATGCAGATTGGTCATTCCGCGATACAGAGCGTCTCATGACGTCAGCAGAATGTTGTCCTTGCTGCAACTCAGAAACAAATTGGTGGATAGTGTCTATATCTGCAATGACATCAGCAACCGGCCGAATGGAAAACTTCTGTTTCTTATATACCGAACAGAAGGTGCAGCGGTTCCATGGGCAGTTGCGGGTTACGCGCAGCAGAAGGCTTGAAGCTTCACTGGGTGGCCTGATCGGACCCTGTTCAAATCCCTGATATGATTGCATTGTGCGGACTCCATGATGCTTATGATCTGTTTGATAAGAGTGGTTTTTACTGATCAATCGGACGGTTGCTCTGTCAATATACACTTAATCAAGTACCGTATTGCAGTATAAGGTGTCAAGTCCATTAGTTCTGTTTCAGGGTGGCTTGCTTGAATGCTGAGTTGCCTTTTTCAAAAAACAGGAAAATAAGCTTGACCGTTATGTGGTATTGTAGTACCGTATTACATAATTGTTGATTTGGTTTTGTCAAAAAGGCATCTAATAGGTATGGAATCTTCATAGGAAGGCCTTGTACTGATAAGTGGCGGTTGGCGCAAAGCTGTTGCGCGATCTTATTTCGGCGGAAATAATACGGGAGGACACATGAAATTATTGGTATGTATCAAACAGGTTCCTGACATGGAATCCCGATTCAAGGTAAACGAATCCGGGGACTGGTACTCAGAGGCGGATCTTGCTTACCGAATGAACGAGTACGACGAATACGCTGTTGAGCAGGCGGTTCAGTTGAGAGAGCAGCTCGGGGAGGGTACGGAACTGACGGTTCTTTCCATCGGGCCTGACCGGGTTGTTGAGTCCATAAAAAAAGCTCTGGCCATGGGTTGTGATCGTGGTGCGCATGTTCAGGACCCGGGCGTACACAAAAAGGATCCCTGGCAGGTTGCATCAATTATTGCCGAATATGCGCGTGACAAAAAGTATGATCTGATCTTTACCGGCATGCAGTCCCAGGATCGTGGTTCTGCTCAAGTAGGAGTTAACGTTGCCGAGCTTCTTGGCTATGCAAGTGCGACAACTCTGGTCAATTTTGAATATGCAGACGGGGCCGTCAAAGGCAAGCGGGAGCTGGAAGGCGGAATAAAGGCCGTTGTCCGTATGCGCCTGCCGGCACTTGTAACCTGTCAATTGGGACTTAATGTTCCTCGTTACCCGACGCTGCCGAATATTATGAAGGCCAAGAAAAAAGAGATAGAAGTAATACCGGTAAGCAATGTCCTCAAGGAAGAAGCATTGTCAGCATCAAACAGTTTCTATCCTCCGGTCAAG
>JBBQCH010000037.1:0-21276 GCA_038318485.1 Geobacterales bacterium | reverse complement strand
GCAAGGACAGGCCAGCGTTTTGCAATATTCAGAATGCGTTTTGTGCTTATTCAGCTTGTCTGGTCGGGAGTTATTGCTCCAATAACGACATAAATCAAGCGTTATTTCCTGATCGGGAAATTGTGGTTGTTATGCCTTAGGTGTTGAGTGCCACGACATCGTGGACGATGTCGTGGCACTCAAAACTTAGGAACAATGACATATTTACCGTACGGTAAATATTCTCACTGGAAGCATGCAGAGAAAAATGTTGAAATGTGATTTGTTATCAAGGTGCGCCTGGCTAAAGCTTTGGGCTGGATTCAGTAGTTCTTCATAACCCCATCCATTTCCAAAAACTTCTCGATCTTATCCCGATTCTTTCTGAATGGGTGATGCCTCCCGCTCAACCAGTCAGACAACTGTTCTGGATCGCGCCCCATCACTTCACCAAGAATATCTAGGTTCATCCCCAATACTCTCTTGTACCACGCAAGCCGCCCCACAGTGTCGTCCGGGCAGTCGAACGGAATATAACCTAGAAATTTGATAATACTTGGATTATATTGCAGTTCTGGTTCAACACCGTGTTCCCAGTTGTAAATTGAGCATACGGTGACGCCGATGATCTCGGCAACTTCTCTCTGGAGGAGACCGAGGTCCATACGTTTCTTGCGGATGTGTTCACCGACTGTGATGGGATGCTCTGGATAACCGGGAACTTGCAGCTTCGGAAGAGGAACTATGGCTGAGAAAAGATGCCTGTCAGGAACGTCAAAAAGTATGCAAAGAGTACCGCATGTATGGGGATTCATCCCTGTTGCTGGCATAAACTAACGTTGTATCTTATTCAATGACTACCATGTTTCAGGATTGCATTTCTGAATAGACCGTCTTTTGCTTGAGTTATTCAGCTTTGTACTGCCTGTAACTAACCCTGATGTCCGCAATTTGCTGTTAGAGTCCAGATAGTTTCGAGTAAATCCAGACTGCTTCTGATAAAAACTATTTCATACAAAATGGTGACTTGGCAGCTCAAATACGTTGTATAGCACTGGATCAAGCAACAGTGGGGTAGGGTGGGGAGGCACATTTGGTATTATAAACCACATAGCTGTTTCAACATCGCGTTTCATCTTCCTGAGTTCCGTCAGTACGTTACTTTATCCCGGCACCTAGTACGCAGCTCTGCTTCAAAACTGGCGGCTTCGGTTGTGTGTCTGTTTTCATGCGACAAAAAGACGGCCAATTCTTCCGGTGTTCTGCTCTTTCGGGAATGTTAGTCATCTGATATCCCCTGACGCGAGTCGCCGAAGACATCGCTTTCGCAGTCCTCGAAGAGTTTGCACCAGCCGGAATTATTGCTTCACCGATCACTGCTGGCGAATCTGATCACTTTTTCCGGCACGAGTGCTTCAGGTGTTGGTGAGCCTTCGGTAACACTCTGGATGGTATCAATTAAAAGTTTTACACTCACCAATTACCTGTTGAATGCCGTTCGATTAGGGCCCGAATATCCTCAACCCGCCAGGCAGTTATCCGGGGACCTAGCTTTACCGGTAGGGGATAGCGTCCGGATTTCACGCCTGCCCACCAGGTAGACCGACTTACCGGGTATAGTGGAGGAATGGGTGGATCGGCTTTGCCGTTGCCGATGATGTTGGGCAGTCGGACAAAACCCGTCTCGGGAAGAAAATTACTGTGCATAGTACCTCCATGGTGCAGATTTAAGATTAACGGACATGCCCGGACTTGTTCGGAACATCTTGTCCTACTTGGAATATCTGTAGGGGGGGGAAGGGTCAATCAAGCTTCACTACCCTGTTTTTGTGGTTTTTATTGCATAACTCACTGAAATAATAAGAACTAAAAAAATACAAAAAAGGCCACTACCCCGATGGAGGTAATGGCCTTTGCATGTAGTGCATATGGAGACTTTGTTTAGTTACAGGTAATGCTGTTTGCTGCCGAGTCTCATGCCGTGACCGTGGCCAGCATGGATCATCACGGAATGTGACCGGACGGTAACTACCATTCTGTTTTCTGATGAATATTGAGATAATAATTACGCATAGTTGCAGCTATTCTGAAAGCATAGTCAAGATCAGCATACAAATGAGGGCTTACAGTGTCATCTGTAACCACTTGAACATTTAATACGGCAAACCTAAATCTTAAATAATCAGATAAGAACTATTTCAGGTTGCTTGACTGTTTATGAAATTAGTAAATGCTTTTTCACATAAATCATCAATAAAATCGGCCCAATCTTGGAGCATTGCTTTTCGCTGTGATAAGTGTTGAGCGTGATTATAGCTGGCTCGTACTTGGTCTTTCGGGGCGTGAGCAAGTTGTTTCTCAATATAGTCTGAAGGATAACCCTTTTCATTGAGGATGGTTGATGCCGTTCCTCTAAAACCATGTGCAGAGAATTTTCCGCCATAACCTATACGTTCTATTACTCTGTTTAAAGTCGTGTTGGTCATGCAATCAAGAGGGCGGCGGACATTTGGAAATAGCCATTTCTGGTGACCAGTAAGGCTCTTTAGTCTTATCAGGAGTTCATATGCTTGTTCCGATAGTGGTATTATATGAGGTTGTTTCATCTTCATTCGATTTGCAGGAATACGCCATTCGGCATTATCAAAATCAAATTCGTCCCAAGTTGCCATGCGTAATTCTTTAGTTCTAACGAAAGTTAGCAGCATTAAGCGAATGGCAATAAATGTCGGTCGATTGCAGCCATACTCATCTAGTTTCTTAAGGAATATGGGAATCTCATTTTGAGGTAATGGCTTGTGATGCTGAACTGGTGGTCGTTTAATAGTATTTTTTAGAGCAGATACTGGGTTGCTTTCCGCTTTTAGGTGAGAAATGGCATAGTCAAAGATAGTTGAGCAAATCTGCCGAGCCAGTAGAGCAACTGTAAATGCTCCCCGTTTTTTTATTGAGCTGATAATTTCAAGAATTTGAGCAGAGGTTATATTTCGTATCGGAATTTTGCCGATACTAGGAAATATGTCAGTTTCTAATATGTGCGTTACCTGCTTAGAGTAATAGGTGCTCCATACTTTCTCTGTTTCAGTTGCTTCTTTCCACTCCTCAGCAATAACTTTGAACGTGTTAGCGTTCTCAGCAATCTGCACTTTTAAGGCGGTTTGTTTATGGTGCAGTGGGTGAATACCTTGTTTAACTAACTGCTTAGCTTCGTCACGCTTAATTCTGGCATCAACTAGGCTGATATGATTAGGGTAGGGGCGATTGCGAGCATTATCTATGAACTCACCTATAGTGAATATCTCGCCTTTTCCCGCAATCTTGTAACGATATAACCATACCTTTTTCCCTGTAGGACGAATTTCAATATATAACGCACTGCCATCTGATAGTCGATAGGCTTTATCTTTAGGTTTGGCGTTTAGAATGCTCTTGTCGTTGAGAGGCATGTTGCGCCCGTCTTTCAATGTCAATTATACCAAATTCATATACACCACCATATACACTATTTACTGCAATGTCAAAGAATTTTGATGGACGCTGTTGGACAATAATATTCGTAACTATTGGATAATTATTGTATTAATAGATGTGGTTGGATGTGGTTGGACAGTAGTGCTAGTTATCGATCATCAGTAGCATAAAACACATAACCTCTTTAACTGAAATGGAAAATATATAATTTGTATTGAGTTACCAGTTAACACTACGATGTTCTGTAGTTTCAATTATATATCAGTATCAGCACCAATGTGTCCACTTCAATAGATTGTTGATGCGATCAACAAAAATCACAAATATCATTGGCTCGGTTTTGGCTCCACTAGGTACTTGTCTACGCCTTCTTCTCCTTAATCTTCACAGTCTTGATAACATCTCTTTTATGAACCATAAAATGCGACACAAAATACTCGACGTAGTCATGCCACACCTGTAATATACTGACTTTATTTTAACTGCGAGTTTTCATGGCTAAACAGCGTCTCGATAAATTGATGGTTGAACGTGGTCTTACCCCCTCTCGTGAAAAAGCCCAGGCTTTGATCATGGCTGGTCAGGTGGTTGTAGGTGACCACACTGTGGATAAGTCTGGTCATCAGGTGCTGAAAGATGCCGATATCCGCATCAAGGGTGATGTGCTGCCCTATGTCAGTCGTGGCGGCCTCAAGCTCAGGAAGGCACTGGATCAGTTTGAAATTGATGTCAGCGGTTTGGTGGCCATCGATGTTGGTGCCTCCACCGGAGGCTTTACCGATTGTCTGCTTCAGGCAGGAGTCCTTAAGGTTTTTGCTGTTGATGTGGGGCATGGCCAACTTGCTTGGAAGCTGCAAAAGGATTCACGTGTCATCAATATTGAAAAAACCAATATTCGTTACCTGACACCTGAACAACTTGGAGAAACGCCGGATCTGGCGGTTATTGACGCATCTTTCATCTCTTTGAGCAAAGTTCTGCCGGCCACGGTGGCGCTGGTCAAGCCGGGTGGGCGCATCATTGCTCTTATCAAACCACAGTTCGAGGTTGGAAAAGGTGAGGTGGGGAAGGGTGGCATTGTCAGGGACCCGGCTGCCCACCAGAAAGTCATAGACGATGTCAGCCATACTGCTCAAACAATGGGTTTGTTGGTTGCAGGACTGTGCGAATCACCCATAACCGGAGCTGACGGTAATCGTGAATTTCTGATATTACTTGATTTGCCTTGAAAATATTAATAGGGAGGCTGGAGTGGAAAACTGTATTTTCTGCAAGATCGTTCGGGGAGAAATTCCATCAAAGAAGGTGTTTGAGGACGAACTGGTTCTCGTAATCGAGGACATCGGGCCACAGGCGCCCTTGCATCTCTTGGTGCTTCCCAAAAAACATTTTGTAAACTGTCTCGACATGACTGCCGAGGATGATGAATTGGTGGGATATGCTTACCGCAAAGCTGGTGAGATTGCGCGTCAAAAGGGTTGTGCAGAATCCGGATTCCGGATTGTTCAGAATAACGGTGAAGGAGCGGGACAGTCAGTGTTTCACATCCATTTTCATCTGCTGGCCGGGCGGGATTTTAATTGGCCGCCGGGCTAGAATGCGAGGCAATCGATGAGATCTTTACTCTGTTTGTGCGTGGTTCTGTTAACAGCATCGCATTGTTTGCAGAAACTTATTCATGGGTGGACGATACCGGTACCTGGAACTTTAGTGACAATTACTACAGCGTACCTAAAAAATATCATAAGAGTATCAAAGTTAGCGGTGATGTCAGTGCCCCTGATAGCCAACTCCAATCACCAGTACCTGAAGAGAAGCAAGTCCAGGCTCCTGGCGGGAAAGGTATGGATTCTCCTGGTGGCGGTGAACAGTTATACTCGTTGAGTATAACGATAAATACAAAACTTACAGTGAACTGATCGAGTCCGCCCGAAAGGCGGGGTTAACGGTGGAAATAAAAAAATAATATCTGGGATAATTTGGGGATCTGGTTCTGAATTAATGTATGCAGTTGGTTACTTTGTATGTTTCACGCATTATGCGACCATGGTCATTGCACTGCATTGCAACGGTATTTCGCAGTTGAACGAATGAGTTAACATCCATCTTTTTTATTTTCAAACCAATGCCGTTTTCATCGCAACGTACAACATTGACACTCAGATTGATTGGAGTCCCAGGGGAAGAGAAAACTGTAACTTGCAGAGTGGTGTTCAATGGGACTGAATGTTTGGTTTTAATAAATAAACCTTGAAGGCAGATGTTTTCCACATTGCCGTAAAACAGCTCGTCTCCATACTTTACAGAAGCGCTTTCTGTGAAGTCCACTCGTGTAAAATACCTTTTCTCCATTGTCAGATTCCTTCGTAATATTCAAATGTTAACTAAGGTGAAAGTAGTATGGTTAGATAAAAATAATCATACTGTTCCCGCAACAATTATGCATGTTTCATGCCGATTACTTAACCGGCTGTTGTTGAAGTATTATATTGGGTAGTTTGAACCCGGATTGTTGGTATGTAAAATATTTCGACATTGTTAACTTTTTATCTTAGGCACCCAAACATAGAATCAAGCAATTGATAGGGTAATTGAAACGGAAGCTTGACTTAATGGTATAACTAAATGAACTATTGCAAAGCCCAAGTGCTTAATAAAAATATATACGGCGGATTCAACTCTGAAGTGCAACTTTTATAAGTGAAATTAGGTGGCGAGTTGCGTTACTCTCTGAGCCACTTAAACGACCAAGCAAAAGGAGCACAGATGAAGAAGTATACGCAGCTCACCAGCGGGCAACGATACCAGATTTTTTGGGTTAAAGCAATCTGGAATGGATCAGTCCCAAATTGCGCAGAACGTTGGTGTGAACAAGTCCACAATTTTACGAGAGTTCAAGCGAAACAAGGGTCACCGCGGTTGGCGACCAAAACAGGCGCAATCGTTTCGTGATGCTCGCAGGCAATCCTGTAACAATGTAAAGCAATTCTAGTTAAGTGAATGGGCAGAAGTAAAAAGATTGATTCGGGAAGACCTGAGCCCAGATCAGGTCGCTAATCGGCTTGATTTGGAAGGTAGATTGCAAATCAGCCATGAGGTGATATACCAGCATATCTATGCGAACAAACGTGCTGGAGGAGACCTGTGCCGGAATCTGCGTAGTCAAAAAACACGCCGCAAACGTTATGCAAGTGGCCAAGAACGGCGTGGTGTGATTAAAAACCGTGTCAGTATTGATAAGAGTCCTGAGATCGTTAATCAGAAGGCGCGTATTGGCGATTGGGAAGGTGATACCGTCATCGGTAAGAATCACCGTGGTGGGTTGGTTACACTAGCTGAAAGGAAATTGCGTTATGTGTTGGCTGGACATATAGGCAGTAAACATGCCGATGTTGTAACAGCTGTGACAAAGCGCCTGTTGACACCCTACAAGGACAAATGCCATACCATTACGTTCGACAACGGCAAAGAGTTCGCAAACCATGAAAGTATAGCAGCCAAACTCCAGGCTTCAGTCTATTTCTATTTCGCTCATCCATACCATACCTGGGAGCGTGGTTTGAATGAGAACAGCAACGGACTATTTCGGCAGTACTTCCACAAGGGAATGGAGTTAACAAATATCACTGATGAACAAGTACAGTTGGCTGTGGAACGAATCAACCACCGGCCACGTAATGTATTAGGATTTAGATCGGCGCATGAGGTATTATTCGGGGTGGAGATGCGCTATATAAAGCCACCCCTATCTGTTGCACTTCAGAGTTGAATCCGCCTCAATATAATGTAACCATGAGATATCGTTATTTGTCCTTATATGTTGCTATTGTAACTGTAGTAAATTTGCCGACATGGTGTTGCGTTGCCCATGCCGATGAAGCCATTAATCATCTGTCTTTGGGGGTTGGTAGTGTAACTTTGGTTAAAGATGATCCCAAAGCTCCTGCGCCATGCCTTCTTACTGCCAAATACGGATTCAGCGGTTTAAATGGTTTATTCCCCTATCTGGGTACTGGTCTGGCCTACACCTTGTCGCCGGAAAGCAAAGGCGGCAATAATGTAAAGTTTTCCGCCGGTTTTGCAGGTCAAGTCGGTTTAAGGTACCTGCTTGGTTCTAATTCTTCACTGAACATAGATTACAATTATTTGTACTTATCCCCTGAATTAAATAAAGGCTATTGCACACCTCAATCTATTGGAGTGGGAGTGAAGGTGGAATTCTGATTTGAAGGAATTTGTTTATGAACAAATGAGGGTGAAATATTCGAGTGGGCGTCGTGGTCTTGTCGGGCGGGATGACCATAGATAGGTGTAAAATGCTTACCGCATAGAATTCAGCAGTCTAATTTTTTTCTCATCTCCAGAACATTACCACAACCAGTTCTGCGATATTCCACAAAATCCATAAGTGATCTGATTATATAAATCCCGCGTCCTTTTTCATCAAGTGCATCAGAATCAAAACAAGGAGTGGGTATTTCGTTCAAATCAAATCCGCAACCACTATCGTAAACCTGTATTAACAACTCTTTTCCCGAAACGTTGATGCGGACATGCACCTCTTTAGACGGATCTGTGGCGTTGGCATGCTTGATTGCATTAACGATGGATTCAGTTAGTACAATATTCAAGTTATGGGCAAGAGTCTCCCGATCACAAATAGAGTCGCTAAACTCCTTAGCCATGTTCTCGCCTATTTTTCCGATCAAGCCCAGGTAGCGAGTCTGGTTGGGAATGGTTATTTCAAGGGCAATATGTTTTTTCATGATGGTTTTTCATAATCACATTTTATCACCTTTCCAAATTCTGCAATCGCATCATATTAGTTGACTTATTCTTGTTTTATTAAAATGCTCAATTACGAGACTTGGTGGCACAAATTGTCAACACCCAGGGTTGTAAGAAAATGAAACTGGAATCAGTAACTCTCCAATGCATCATCAACCGTTGGGAATATGTCAAATACACGATGTAGTCGGGTCAGTTCAAACATCGACTTGACCTGGGTTTGCAAGCCTGAAAGTTTTATTGTTCCCTGGCGTGTGGAAGCATTTTTAAAACCTGATACAAGCACCCCCAGCCCGGAACTGTCAATAAAGCGGATCTCTTTGAGATCGACAATCAAATCTTTACTTCCACTCTCAAAAATCCTATTTAATTCTGACTTAAGCTCTTCCGAATTGTTTGCATCCAGCCGCTCTTCTTTTACAAAAACAACTACAGTCGAGCCGCTTATCTCAGTTTTAAAATTCATATATTCTCCTTATTATTTTATTTTCAAAACAACCATGGATATGTCGTCCTGAAGTGTTTGGGAACCGGTGAATTCAATTACAGTATCATATAGAGAATCTAATATTTCCCTGGCCGTCAAGTGCGCAACTTCTCCAAGGTGCGAACAGACCCGAGAGTTCCCAAACATCTCACCTTCAATGTCAAAGGCCTCAGTTAATCCATCTGTGTAGAACAGTATAACATCTCCACTGATAAGTTCAATGCTGCGTTCTTCGAAAACCACTGATGTTTTTACTCCGATTATCAGCCCTTCTGTGTCTAGTTCGATACAAGAGACTTCTCCGGCCCGGTGGATCATCGGGTGATTGTGTCCTGCATTGGAGTAGGACAGCCTACCACTGGCAGAGTTGTACTTGGCGTAGAACATAGTGATGAACAGTTCGGCACGTGTCAGGTCTTCATAAAGCTGGCCGTTAAGGATATTGAGTATTGAACTCGCACTGTGGGCAGAATTAACCTGGGCACGTAGCAGGGTTCTGACTTCGGCCATGATCAGGGCCGCCCCGACACTGTGACCGGATACATCGGCAATCAGCATGTCGACAGTATGTTCGTTTCGTCTGAAGAAATCGTAATAATCGCCACCGACATGGGCTGCCGAGATGCAGCGCCCGGCCAGATCAATTCCGAATATTTCCGGTGCACTGTCAGGCAGAAGGGACAGCTGGATCTGCTGTGCAATTTCCATATCCCGAATTACCCGTGCATTATCAAGCAATGCCAGTTCCTTTTGATCACGTTCCAGATCTTTCGCACGCATTTCCTGTACAATTGTTATCGCTTGAGCAAGCTGGCCTGAAAGGCTTGACAGAAGACTTGTAAACTCTTCAGTAAACAGTCCGGCGATTGATTTTGAAAATACCGAAAGGATGCCTATGGCAGGTTCACCTTCCCTGGAAATCGGGATGTGAGCGCAGGAGATACAGCCTTCTGAAAGTGTTAGTTCAAGTGGGACCACATCACTGGCAAGTCGGATATCATTTAGTAAGTGAGGTTTTCTGTCACGGTAAACCATGTCGAAATAAGGTTTGCTTTCAGTATACCAGTGATTAACATTGATCGGCCGCCGGTTTGCTCCCTGGTAACTGTTGACAGTAAAAGTTCCGTCATCGTTCTTTAGTTGAATGATTGCTACGTCAAGATTGAATTCCTTCAGAAGCAGGTTGAGCAGGTCATCCATTATGATTTGCAGGTCAAGTGTGCGATTGATTATTTCTGAAGCTTTCAAACGCACAAAGAGCGATTCACGGCTTTGGTCTAGAGATGTACGGACTGTACTGTAGATGTCATAAACAGATTCCATACGGGATCCCATATCGGACAGGAAACTGTCAACAATAGCGCCGGCTGCCGCCGCTCCAACCGAGCCAGCCAATGTCTTTTCAGTATGGCGTTTCAGGTTGGGCAGATCAAATTCCGATACCGTCCCTTCGGCATTGATTTCACGATTACCGGTATATTGACTGATAGCCCGGTTGGCCTCGGCTTCGCCAATGAACTTGGTCATGAGGGTTACGAATTGCGATGTTGTAACCGGTTTTGAAAGTCGTTTCGTTTCAGTCTGGCGACTGGTGCGTTCTTTTTCATAAACAACTATAAATTTGAGCACCTGTTCCCGTTCCTGTTCAGTCTGCTTCAATAGAATCGAACAAATAATGTAAGTACTGATGTTGAATAACATACTCCAGAATAGAGAATGGCTCCATAGATCCATGTCTGAAAGGCCGAACAAGGCGGTGGGTCTTAGCAGAGTTATGCCAAAGGGGCCATCAGTAAGCAGATCGGCCGGGAGCCAACCGGATTTGCTGAATGAAGGGAGCAACAGTGTGTAGAACCAGATCAGAGAACCGAAAAGGATTCCGCCGATTGCGCCGGCCTTGTTGCCGCGTCTCCAGTAAAGGCCGCCCAGCATGGCAGGCAGGAATTGTGCCGCCGCCGAAAAGGAGATCAATCCCATATTTACCAGCATATAGGAATCACCAACTATCTGGTGGTACACATAACCCATCATTATTACCAGAAAGATACCGACCCGCTTGAGATTGATCAGAAGTACGGAAAACCAGGTTCGCGGGGTGCATCGGACTATGATCGGCATGAAGATGTGATTGAGCAGCATGGTTGAGATTGCCACTGATTCAACCATGACCATGCCTGCAGCGGCAGACAGGCCGCCCAGAAAAGCCAGCATGGCGATTGACCTGTTGCCGGTAACAAGCGGAATATTGATTACAAAGAAATCTGCGCCGCTGTTGCTGCCGGTTGTCAGTATACCTCCCAGCGCAATCGGCATGACGAACAGGTTGATCAGAAACAGATAAGCAGGAAACAGCCACATGGCCGTCGAAACGTGTTTTTCGTCGGAGTTTTCGATTACCATGACGTGAAACTGACGTGGCAGGAGCATGATCGCTCCCATGGCCAGGAACAGCATCGTGAATGTTGGTACGTGTTCCGGATTGTGGTTTGATGCGTCAAAGGTAAAAAGTCGATCAAACGCTGCGGGGTCAAAAGCTTTAAATCGTGAGAAAATATCTGTAAAACCGTCAAAAAGACCGTAGGTTACAAAAATCCCCACACCAACGAGGCTTAACAATTTGATCAGTGACTCGAACGCTACTGCGGCAACCAAGCCTTCGTGTCGCTCGGATGAAACAAGTCTGCGGGCACCGAAAATGATACTGAATACCGACAGAATCAGGGCAAGGATCAAACCGATAGGTAGTTTGGTGTTTGAACCGAGTCCCTCAAAGGTTATATCGTTTATCTGTAAACCGCTGACCAGATAGAAGCTGTGGGAGACCGCCTTGATCTGTAGTGCGATGTAAGGCATGATGCCCAGTATGGCAATAATTGTTACCAAAGCTCCCAGCCAGAGTGATTTACCGTATCGAAGGCTGATGAAGTCGGCAATTGAGGTGATATTGTTTTCTTTGCTGATTTTTATGATGCGTCGAAGCAAGAAAAGCCAGGAAAAAGCCGCCAGTGAAGGCCCCAGATAAATCATCAGGAAATCTATTCCGGTTGTGGATGCTTTGCCAACACTGCCGTAAAATGTCCAGGATGTGCAGTAAACTGCCAAAGATAGGGAATAAATGATCGGGTTGCTGACAATACTTCGCCCAGCCTCTTTTCTGCGATGGGCATACCAGGCTATCAAAAAAATCAGCGCAGTGTAAAGTATTGATATGGTTACAGCATGAGCAGTTTCAGTATTCATACGTCCTTTTTCTCATCCGGGTTATTGTTATGAGAGGAATAAGCACGCATGAAAAGATATATGACGAAAATTGAAAACGCCCAGCCTATCATCAGATACAGGAACATAAGCGGGAAACCGAACAATGTGACCGGTTTGTTGAAAATATGCAGGAACGGGAACGTCATCATGATGATCCCCAGAATGAAGAAAATGATCCATGATTCGCGTAACTGCAAGCGATGCATCACTCTGGTAAATATAAGTTTTATCATTGTTTCAGTTCCCTGTAGATTTGGCTAGCCAAATCCTCTGGTGAACGTGTCGTATTGACTTGAATAATACATCCTTCATTTTTGTCGGGAAATTCGAAATTAGCTTTTTGAGGGTCAAGCAATTCTATTCGGCCGTCTGAGACAGAACTGCCATCTTGCGCACGGCGTTTCAATCTGTTTTTCTGTTCGTATTCATCGCAAGTCACCAGCAGGATAATAAAATCGGTATTATGAAGTGCCGCCAGTTCCGAAAAAGAGGTGCGGTCAGTTGCTCTTCTGAAGCTGGCGTCAATCAGAACCGAATGGCCGGCAGCAAGTTCATATCCGGCAAACTTTTTGAGTTCGTCATAGGTTTTTTCTGTTGTGGCACTGTCGTACATCCCTTGGTCATATTGTTCGTGGGCGGCTGACACGACTGGCCGCCCGACCAGCATCTTGCGGACAAGATCCGAATTATAAACCGGAATTCCAAGTTCAAAAGACAACTGGTTTGATAAAGTGCTTTTACCGCATCCCATTGACCCGCAGGTTATGAACAGCGTCTGGCGTAGTCTGGTTCTTTCACAATATCCTCGCGCGAGTCTGAAGTAACGAGTGGCTCGTTTGCGTGCCGATGTCTTGTGTTCCGAATCAATTCCATCATCATTAAGGCAGAGACTTTCCACCTTGCCACGAACAAAAGCCCTATAAACCTTGTAAAAATCAACCAGTTTTTCAAGTTCCAAGTCACCAGATATCTCCTGGTAGGTTGTAATAACCGCTTCTGACAGGTCGCTGCGATCGTGAAAATCCAGGTCCATCAGCAGAAAAGCAATATCGGCGGCAGTGTCACAGAAACGGAACCGCTCGTTAAATTCAATGCAGTCAAAAATATATACCTTGCCATCAACCAGACAGATGTTTTCAAGGTGCAGATCGCCATCGCATTCGCGTATATAACCCTCTTTGATCCGGCGGTTGAACAACTCGCAGTTTGTATTCGCAAAGTTGATCACCCATGATTGAATCGTTTCCCGCTCGTCAGCCGGGAGCGTACTGGTTTCATACGGCAACATCTGTTGCAGGTTTTCTGTCCAGTTGAACATGATCTGTTTCAGTGATCCGAATTCGGAGATGCGTTGTGAGCTTGCCGCCTCGGCATGGAACCTGCCTACGGCCCGGGCCACTTTGATCATGTCCTCGACCGTTGCCACTCCGCTTGTGACAAGTTGGTCGAGCATGCGGTCACCAGGAAGGCGCTTCATCATAACGGCATAGTCGATAATCGGCCCATCGCCAGTGAATGCAGCGCCATCTGCTGTTTCACGAAGTGCAATAACTCCTTCATAAATGTCGGGACAGAGTCGGCGATTGAGGCGGACCTCTTCTTCGCAGTAAAAACGGCGCAGATCAACGGTGGAAAAGTCTAGAAAGCCGAAGTTTACCGGCTTCTTCAACTTGAAGGCGTGGGTGTCTGTCAAAAATATCCAGGAAACATGCGTCTGAATAAGTTCGACTGAAGTTGTTGCGACAGGGAATGCCCCCGATTTCATTAGTGATTTTATGGTATTTTGTCTCATAATGTCAGCTCGCATTTTTAACCAAGACTACCACCAAAACGGTACATCCGCAAGTTGTCACTAATCTTGAATATCGTTTGACCCGAATGGTAATTCATGATATTTTTTTCAAATATTTTACGAAGAAATGGAAAGTTCCGAAATGCAGTTGCGGTTGATCTTATTTATGTCCTTTCTGGTCCTGTCCTCGTGCGCTACCAGCACCCCTCACCTTGAAAATGAGTCGTCTAAAGCTCAAATCACTTCAGATGGCAGTTCCCGCTCGTTGTATTTGTATTCCAGAGCCCGACTGGCCTTGCATAGTGGCGATTATCCATCAGCTTTGAGTCTGTTGCGCGATGCAATCGAACTGGATCCAGGTTCTGCGGTTATGCACACTGAAGTTGCCGAGATCAAGCTTAAGATCGGCCAAGTGCCGGAAGCTCTCGAATACATCAATAAAGCAATCAAGCTTGATCCGACTTACCGCCCGCCTTACCTGTTGGCCGGAATCCTGATGTCTTCAGCCGGCAAGGATCTTGAAGCAGCCGAATATCTTCGTAAAGCTGTCAAGCTTGACCCTTCCAAAGAAGATGCCTATCTACATCTTGCATTATCTCTGACACGCTTGTTTGAGTATGAAGAGACCGTGGCGACGCTTAAGGCCCTGGTGAAAATAAATCCGGATTCGGCCCTCGGCAATTATTATCTCGGACGGACCTACGGCCAGATGAAACTCTACCGGGAGGCGCTTGGCTTTTTCAAGAAAACGCTGGAACTGAGGCCGGAATTTGATCAGGCCGCCATAGACATGGCCGCTACCTATGAGGCTATGGGAGATTATCCCCAGGCGATTGAAAGTTATCGAGCACTGCTTGGTCAGGATGAGAATCGCGGGGCGGTCCTGCAGCGCTTGATTCAGCTACTGATACAGCAGCGCCGTTTCCCGGAAGCATTGGAATCTCTTCAAAGTGCTTTGCAATCCGGACTTGGCGGGCAGGAAACACTGCGCAAGATCGGTCTGGTTCACCTTGAGCTGGAACAGTATGACGAGGCCATTAAGGCTTTTAATGAGATTCTGGGTAAAGACCCAGCTGTTTATCCAGTACGGCTTTATCTTGGCATTGCATATGAGGAAAAGGGCGATCTTGAAAAGGCCTATGAGGAGTTTGCCAAGATCCCTCCTGGCGTAACGCCTTATCTGGAAGCAATCGGTCATATCGCAGTTATCCTCAAGGAACAGGGTAAAGCAGAGCAAGCCATTGCGATTCTTAAGGAAGCTATTTCAACCAATAAGAATCAGGTGGAGCTCTACCTGAATCTGGCCTCGTTATATGAATCACTTGACAAGGCTGATACTGGCCTGGGATTTCTTTCAGAAAATGAACCTTTGTTTTCTAAAGACTCGCGCTATCAGTTTCGTATCGGAATATTGCTTGATAAAGTCGGCAAACGGGCGGAATCCATTGATCGAATGAAAATGGTGTTGTCAATTAACCCCAAAGACGCCCAGGCTCTAAATTATCTGGGTTATTCTTATGCCGAAATGGGCATCAACCTTGATGAAGCTCTTAAATATCTCAAGCTGGCTGTTGAAATACGCCCCAACGATGCCTTCATACTGGATAGCCTGGGCTGGGTTAATTTTAAAATGAAACGCTATGATGAAGCAATCAGGCAGCTTGAAGATGCATTCAGCCTGGTAAGTGACGATTCCACAATTGCCGAGCACCTTGGAGACGCTTATGCCGCCAAGCGTGAACATAAAAAAGCTATCAAACAATATCGCAAGGCGCTGGAAATTGATCCTGACCGCAAGGAACTACTGGACAAGATTCGCAAACTTAAAGGGGAGCATGGAGACAAATGAGGAATGCAACGGGCGGAAGCCTGCTGTTAATCCTTTTGTGCTCCCTGTTACTGCCAGCTTGCAGCACTTCTGACTCTCCACAACCATCAGTCAAGCGATCCGCAACTTCCATACCTGTCACCGGAGACTCTCTGGTTGAAGGCACCATCGGCGAAGCCTCGACTTTAATTCCGATCCTGGCCTCCGACGCATCTTCCCATGCGGTGGCTGGTCAGGTTTATAACGGTCTGGTCAAGTACGATAAAAATCTGAACATCACCGGTGATCTGGCCGAGTCCTACGATATCTCCCCGGATGGGCTGAACATCACCTTTCATCTCCGGCGTGGTGTCAAATGGCATGACGGCGCACCCTTTACCGCCCGGGACGTGCTCTACACTTATCGCGTCACAGTAGACCCCAAAACACCCACCGCCTACGCTGAAGATTTCAAACAGGTCAATAATATTTCTGCTCCGGACGATCACACAGTCAAGGTTGTCTATGGCATCCCCTTTGCTCCGGCTCTGGCTTCATGGGGCATGAATATTCTGCCGGCCCATCTGCTGGAGGGGCAGGATATCACCAAAAGTCCCCTGGCTCGCCAGCCGGTCGGTACCGGCCCATATCGCTTCAAGGAATGGGTGGCCGGCCAGAAAATAGTGCTGGAAGCCAACTCGGAATATTTCGAAGGGCGTCCCTATATCGACCGCTACATTTACCGCATCATTCCGGATACTTCCACGATGTATATGGAGCTTAAAGCCGGAGCCATCGACCTGATGGGACTGACTCCGGTGCAGTATGCCCGCCAGACCAACAACAAGAGCTTCACCTCTCTTTTTAACAAGTATCGTTTTCCCTCCTCCAGTTACCTCTACATGGGCTACAATCTGCGCCATCCGTTGTTTGGAGACAAACGTATCCGCCAGGCCATGACCGCCGCCATCAATAAGGACGAACTGATCCAGGGGGTGCTGTTCGGCATGGGACAGAAAGCGCATGGCCCGATTGTACCTGGGCGCTGGGCCTATAACCCGAACGTGAAGGATATCGCCTACAATCCTCAGCATGCCTCCGAGCTACTGGCGCAGGCCGGCTGGAAGGAAAAAAACAACGACGGCATTCTGGTCAAGGATGGCAAACCATTCCAATTCACGATCCTGACCAACCAGGGCAACCAGCAGCGCCTGATGACTGCACAGATTATTCAGCAACGCTTGCGGCAGGTCGGTATTGACGTCAAGATCCGGGTTGTGGAGTGGGCCGCCTTTTTGAAAGAATTTGTCAACAAGGGCAATTTTGAAGTCGTATTGCTGGCCTGGAGCATCTCGCAGGATCCGGACATGTACGATATCTGGCATTCCAGCAAGACCAATCCGGGAGAACTTAACTTTATCGGTTACAAAAATCCTGAGGTAGACCGACTGCTTGTGTCTGGGCGTAATACATTCGATATCCAAAAACGCAAGCAGGCCTACTTCCGCATCCAGGACATCCTGGCCGAAGAGCAGCCTTACACTTTCCTGTATGTGCCCGATGCATTACCGGTTGTCAGTGCCCGCATCCGCGGAGTGGAACCGGCCCCGGCCGGCATCGGGTATAACCAGATCAAGTGGTATGTGCCGAAGAACGAACAGGTGTACGTGCCGTGACCCGCTATCTCCTCAAACGCATACTGATGCTGATCCCGTTGATGTTCGGCATCACGCTGATCACATTCTCGGTTATTCATCTGGCTCCTGGTGAACCGGTCGAAATGCAGATGGCCATGAACCCCAAGGTCGGCAAGGAGGCCCGCGAACGGCTGACCAAGTTCTATGGACTGGACAAACCGCTGCACGAGCAGTATTTCAGCTGGGTCGGCAAGCTGGCCAGGCTGGATCTGGGGCGCTCTTTTTCGTCAGACGGCAGGCCGGTGGCGGACAAAATCAAGGAACGTCTGCCGGTCACGATCTCGCTCAACGTCATCGCCCTGATTCTGGAATTTGGTCTGGCGATACCGATAGGCATCCTGGCTGCCACCCGCCGGGATACCTGGCTGGACAAGGGCATCACCGTCTTTGTCTTTGTCGGTTTTGCCGTGCCAACCTTCTGGCTGGCGCTTCTATTGATGTATTTCTTTGGGGTCAAATTGGGCTGGCTCCCCATTTCAGGTCTGCATACCCTGGGTAGCGATTCCTGGGGGACGCTACATTATTTGTGGGATATGGCCAAACATCTGATCATGCCGGTCATGGTGGCCTCCTTCGGCAGTCTGGCCGGGCTTTCACGCTACATGCGCTCCGCCATGCTGAATGTCATCAGCCAGGATTATATCACCACCGCCCGCGCCAAGGGGCTTCCGGAACGGGTCGTAATCTATAAGCATGCCCTGAGAAATGCGCTTTTGCCCTTGATCACGCTGCTTGGTTTTTCGATACCGGGCCTGATTGGCGGCAGCGTCATCTTTGAAACCATTTATGCGATACCGGGCATGGGACAACTGTTCTATCAAGGGGTCATGTCTCGTGATTATCCGGTAGTGATGGGGATTCTGGTAATCGGTGCTTTTTTGACCTTGTTGGGTAACATGATCGCTGACATCTGTTATGCCTTTGCTGATCCGCGCATCAGACATGGAGAGGTGTAGGGCATGAATTTCAAACATTCCTATTTCTATTCTATTTTCTGGCCGCGCCTAAAGCGCAACAACCTTGCCCTGGCAGGTGGAGCGGTGGTGCTGGCACTGTTTGCGGTCTCACTGTTTGCTCCGCTGATCTCGCCCTATGATCCCAATGGTATCAATGCCTGGAAAGTATTGTCTCCGCCCTCCTGGCAGCATTGGTTCGGCACCGACGAGCTTGGCCGGGATGTGCTCAGCCGGATTATGTTTGGAGCCCGCATATCGCTCAAGGTCGGTTTTGTGGCGGTCGGCATCGCCGTGAGTATCGGCACCGTAGTTGGCTTGCTCTCCGGCTATTATAGAGGTCTGGTGGACGCCACCCTGATGCGCTTTGTTGATATAATGCTCTGCTTCCCGGCTTTTTTCCTGATTCTGGCGGTGATCACCTTCCTGGAACCATCGATCTGGTACATCATGATGGTGATCGGCCTGACCGGTTGGATGGGGGTAGCCCGCCTGGTGCGGGCTGAAACCCTTTCAATCCGGGGGATGGACTATATTCTGGCCGCACGCTGTATCGGTTGCTCCAATACCCGTATCATCTTCCGGCACATTCTTCCCAATGCCATCTCGCCGGTACTTGTTGCCGCCACGCTGGGCGTGGCCGGAGCAATTCTGACCGAGTCGGCCCTGTCTTTTCTTGGTATCGGTGTACAGCCGCCCACGCCAAGTTGGGGCAATATCCTCACTTCCGGCAAGGATTACATCGAGTTCGCCTGGTGGCTGTCGCTGTTTCCCGGTCTGTCAATTCTGGTGACGGTACTGGCTTACAACCTGCTGGGTGAGGGGATTCGGGATGCGCTCGATCCGCGGGTGAAGCGCTGATTCATAACTTGGATTGCTTGTCGGTTTTCCGTGGTTCAAACAGGGCTGATGCCGCCGAAAGTTGCTGAGGAGTTCCCAGAAGCAGCACAATGTCTTCCGAACACAGTTCCCAAACCGGGTCTGGATTGGATGTCACCTCATCGCCCCGCTTTATGACAACTATGCTTGCTCCTGACTGTCCTCTCACAAGCCCGTCCCTGAGTACCGAACCATTGACGGGGGAGCCTTCCTGAACCCTGCAGGTCATCAGTTCGGCGCCCGCCAGATAACTTGAAATCCCGACTGCGTGACTGTTGCGCCGGCTCATGGAACGGAACATCTGGTACGAATCCTTGCGTATCTCCCCGATACAATCCTCAATCCGATCGTGGGGAACCAGATAGTTTCGGAGAACCCTCGAGAAAATCTCGATTGAGGTTTCGAATTCCTCTGGAATGACTTCATTTGCCCCAAGAGAGTAAAGAGGCTCCATTTCAACGATATAGCGGGTTCTGACAATCAGATGAATGTTCCTGTTCATGCTTCTGGTCTGGGATACGATGCGTCTCGTGGCGGCCGCATCCGATATGGCCACAACCATGATACGTGCCTTGCTGATATGGGCATGTTCAAGAATTTCCGGCCGGGAGGCGTCCCCAAAGATTATTTTTATTCCCTTCTTTCGCTCGTTCCTGACGGTCAGATGATTGGCCTCAATTGCAAGGTACGGTATCTCGTTACCGGTCAGGACCGTTGCCACATTTCTGCCATTCAATCCATAACCTACAATGATGACATGCCCTTCCATTGGGAATTGTGCATGGTTTACACCGGTGGTTCTGGTCCCCTTGAGAATAAATGCCGGAAGCAGGCGAGGAAGGATTGAGGACGCTCTTTCTGCAAAGTAAGGCGCAATCTTGAGATAAAGGGGTGTCAGCGCCATTGTGGCGACTGATGATGCTAAAAATATCTGGTAGGTGTTTTCCGTCAATAGGCCGTACTTCATCCCGGAATGTGAAAGGACAAAGGAAAACTCGCCAACCTGTGCCAGGATCAGTCCGCTGGTTAAGGCCACCCTTGCCGGAAACTTCAACACCAGGATAGCAGTTGCTGAAATCACGAATTTGACTGCAACTATCATAGCCACTATGCCGATAATAGTAAGAGGATGAGATAAAACAGATTCAGGATTAAGGAGCATTCCGACGGAGATGAAGAACAGGCTGATAAATGCGTCCCTGAAGGGAATGATGTCTCCCATGACCTGGTGACTGTATTCTGATTCGGAAATGGCCAGTCCTGCTATGAATGCCCCCAAGGCCAGGGAAAGGCCTGCCTGGGCGGTAAGCCAGGCGGTACCGAACCCGATGAAGATGATCGTGAGAATGAACAGTTCCCTGCTTTTTGAACGGACAACCTGGCTGAATATCCACGGAACGGCGAAGCGTGCCCCGAAGTGGGCAATTACGACTACCGCCAGAGCTTTGGCAGAAATCAGCACCACATCGGCAATCCCGTCGCCGGCTCCTCCCAGGAAGGGAACAAAGAGCATCAATGGAACAACGCACAGATCCTGGAAGATCAGGATTCCCAGGGCCGCTTTACCATGAGGTGTGTCCATCTCGCCGGCATCCATCAAGAGCTTCATCAGTATGGCGGTGCTTGAAAGCGATACCAGGAAACCGAAAAAAACGGACTGTGCGGTGGTGAAGCCTGCCAGGGCAGAAACCAGCGTAATAAGTCCGATGGTAAGCCCCACCTGAAGTCCGCCCCCCCAGAGTACCAGCTGGCGGATTCTCAGCAACTCCTTCAGGGAAAACTCGATACCGATCGTAAAGAGCAGCAGCACGACACCGATTTCGGCCATCTGCTCAACTTCGTGAGTATTGTTCACAAAGCCCAGGGCATGAGGCCCGGCGATGATTCCGGTTACTAGAAAGCCTATAATCGAGGGTATTTTGAACTGCCGGAACAGGAGCATGGTAAACAGCGCCAGTCCCAGCAGCAGTACTATGTCTTTCAGAAGGCTGAATTCCATAAGTTCCTTAGGGCATACATCAGAGCCTCTTGCAAAATGATTGAACCTTGTTGTTGACGAGCCATTTTTGGAAGGCTTGGGTTGGCAGTTTTCCTGTTTACCCTCGTCTTGGTTTCTATTCTGCTGGATTTAAAGCGTTTTTATGGTGACATGGACGCACGTC